>NZ_QQAY01000015.1 GCF_003350505.1 Falsibacillus pallidus | reverse complement strand
AGCTTTCATTCAAGTCGTCTATATATGGAAAAATTTTGAATAGTCATAGGGTTTTCTTACTATCACTGGTTTACGTACCTATTTTTTCTTGTTAACTTGACGGCTATGGGGACAGGTTCCTTGTCCCATTGATGGATTAAACTCAGGAGCGGGGTGGTGGAGTGGGACAAGGAACCTGTCCCTGCGTCCCACTCTAAATAGGGGGTTGAGCATATGGACGTTGATGTATGGGTGTATATAATGATTTTTATTGTTCAGATAATCGGTGGAATGTTAGGATTGGCTATTTTCGTTTCTATCTACAGGCAAAACAGAAAAAAAGGTCTAGCATGTCTGATGCTGATGATTATCTGGGTGATTTATTCTATGTTTGAAGGGTTTTCCGGTTCTTCGAAATTGGGTGCTGGAATGATCATTATTTATTGCATTTTGTTCTGGGTAGCATACTTCCACTTGAAAAGGAAGAAGCATGAGACGGAAGATTTGGTCCGCTAGCCGTCGAGAAAGGAACACCATTAAATTAAAACGGGAAAGGATTAAATAAGATGAAACTGTTAGAAAGAATCATTTATTTTCTCTTCACCTTCTTCATTTTTATTGTGCTTTGGAATGTAATGACAAGGTTGTGGGAGGCCTTCGTACCGTGGAATTATAAAACAGACTTCATTGGGGTCGTTGTGGTAATCCCTTTATTAATAGCAGCGGCATTTATTCTAAGTAGTTTGTCTTTCAAGGTAATAAAGGAAACTAAATGATAAATGTGGGACGCGGGGACAGGTTCCGCGTCCCAAGTACGAGATTGAGTGAGCAAGAGGGGGGATGGGACAGTAAACCTGTCCCCGTGTCCCAAAATGAAAGGAGCTGGAAGGAATGAATGAAGAGCAGTTGTTTAGTCAAATGAAGATGTGGAGGAAGTGGACGGTGGATTTTCTTGGTACCATACCTGAGGAAATGGTCGACAGGATTCCCCTTGGCCATCGCAACAGCATTAGATGGAACGCTGGACATATTTTAGTTGGCTGGGATCATACGATGTTTCCATCAGTTGGTGAGGAGAGAAAGCTGCCTCAATCCTATCACATGATGTTTCCACGTGGCAGTAAACCGGAGGATTGGGATAGGACTCCTCCAACAATGGAGACATTGATTAAGTTGCTGGAGGAACAGCCTACATTGGTTGAACAGGCATGCAGCGGAAGACTTGATGATAGACTGCAAGAATCATTTTTACATATGAACACGGTGGGGGATATGCTTCTTTTTCATATGAATCACGAGAATCTGCACATGGGGACAATTAAGAGCATGAAGCAGATGATGATGATTTGATTGTTCCATTTAAAATATATTGAAAGTGGTGATAAAGGTGAGCCAAGTTTGTGTCATTAGCATTTATGTACCAAATTTAAATGAAGCCATTGAGTTTTATACCAACGTCTTAGGATTTGAGGTAAACAAGCAATATGGTCCGTCTATCGCTTCTCTAGTTCATGGGGATTTACCAATCGTTTTGGAGGAAAGTGATTCAGCGGTTTATGACCAAAATAGGAGATCTACAGGGATAGCACTGGGGCTGAAAACCGATGATATCGAGCAAACAGTAAAATCTCTAAAAGAAAAAGAAGTAAACTTCATCATCGAAGAGCCAACAGACTGCCCTCCAGGAAAATACATCAGCATTAATGACCCCTTTGGAAATACCATAGATTATCTTCAATTCATATAAATGCGTGACAAGGGGACAGGTTCCGTGTCCCAAGCTTAAGTACTTAACAGAAAGAGGGGGGAGGGACAGTAAACCTGTCCCTCCGTCCCATTATGGTTCGATAATTAAATCTGTATCCGGCGGAATATGCCCCATGCATCTTCCCATTTTGACGATTTGGCCTTTGTGGTGGAATTCGTGGGTGGTGGTATGTGTGAAAAGCCATAATGTAGTAGGATTCAAGGTTTCCCCATTGCTCAGGGTCATCGGGATGACTTGATCCCACTTTCCTTGGAATTCTTGAAGAAATTCTTCCACCAGATCATCGACCTCACGGAAAAGTTCCCGCACTCCTTGGATGTCTTTTACGGATTCCGGTGTGCGTTCTGGAAGTGATTTTCCTAGGGCACGAATCCCCAGCCACCAGCGATAGCAATTCGCAGTGTGGACCTGAAGGCTGAGGATGGAATCCCCTGCAAAAATATCAAGCTCCTTCGCATAGTCTTCATGCGGAAGGGACTCACAGTAGCGGAACAGTGGTTCCCGGGTCCGTTTGATCCAATTATATTGTGTCGCAAAAACTTCCATCACTTCGATCTCCTTTTCATGAAATATGAATCTTAGAAGCTAGTTATTCGATTGATTCAAATAGTCATTTGTTGATGAAAACTCCACTCCTTCTCCTATAAACATTCCTTATATATTTTAAATATCCTTCCTGAAAATGGTGGCGGGACAGTGAACCTGTCCCCATGTCCCACAGTCGTATTTCTTACCCCTGCCGAATAGACTATGTATAATAACCGTCTAATCTTAAGGGAATAGGGGTGGGATCATGTTTTCGCCTTCAGAAATGATGACGTTTGAACTGTTCTCTGGTCCTCATATCATGGTATTCTTGGTGTTCCTTGCTATCAGTTTTTTCCTTATTTATTTTAGAGGGTCGTTAAGACCACATCGGTCAGCTATCAAATGGACCTTATTTTGCCTCTTGGTCATCTGCGAAGTATCCGGTCAAATTTGGAATATGGCCACGGATCAGTGGGATGTCAGCAGTCTGCCTCTCCAGATGTGTTCGTTCAGCGCTTTTATCTCGATTTATTTGTTCTTCAAGCGAAGCCTCCGAGCCTTTTCGCTGCTGTATTTTATCGGTTTTCTTCCTCCAATCCTCAGTATGGTCACACCTGAATTGTTCTACCAATTTCCTCATTTCAGTTTCCTAAGATACTTCTTGTTCCATTCCGCCATTCCTTGGGCAGTCCTTTATTTCGTTGTGTATGAAGGGTACCGCCTCCCTAAGAAATCCATCTGGACCGGCTTTCTGTTGGCAAATTTGATTGCGGTGCCAATCTTTCTCCTGAATATTTGGCTAGACACCAACTTTTTCTATTTGGCGAGCCCGACGGAAGCTGAAACCATCCTGTCCTTTTTTGGGTCAGGAGTCATGTATTATATCAACCTCGAAGTGGCTGCAATCTTTGTTTTCCTTATCTCATATCTGCCAATGTGGGCGCTGTTGAAGCGGGAACGGAGAGTGAGAGAGCGGGGATGACCGTTAGCCTTGCTATGTGGAAGCAGTTTTGAGAGCTGAATCATTCACTTTTTAAATGGTACCGCGTCGAGTGTCCATCATGTGAAAATGGGACAAAGAACCTGTCCCTCTGTCCCACACCAATTCCTCAATCATTAATAAACTATTATGTGGTACAACTTTTTAATTAGTTTGGGGGCACTAGATTTATGGAAAATGAAATGAGTGAAAAGGTCGGGGCAGAGGCAGGAGTTCAGCTTTCAGCACCATGGGTCACATATCAAAATGAGTTGAAATATTCGATCGGCCAGGATCCGAGTGTGATTGTAGGGCCGCTTATACCAACAGCCGGCAACTATATCATCCCGGTTACGGTAATTGGAGATGCAAAGGCCATCGCTTTGGCGACGCTTTTGAAGAATCCTGTTGAATTTGGAAATGTGAGCATAAACGTGGTGGTCATCAACAGCGAGCAGGAAATCGTCGAGCCTGTTCCATGTCCATTAGGGGCGTTTGCAATAGCAGGGCTGGTTCAGCAAGCACTATCAGACAATCCATATTATGAGGACGTTGTGGTCAAGCGACAGAACATGGGTGGCAATAACGCAGTATATCCTGTATTTAAGCCAGAAGTCATCCAGTTTTATAACGATGACATATCAAACCTCTGCAATAATTTCACAGCAGTAGCTTCCAAAGTTTTTGAAGACGTCATGAAAGAATCCCTGTGTGGCGTGTCAATCCAATATTCCACCAGCTGTGAAGAATAAGCGGAAACAAAGCGCGGAGAAAAAACTCCGCGCTTTTTACTTTTATGGGACGCGGGGACAGGTTCCTTGTCCCGCCACACCCCTGCCATACCCACCGCGACTGCCAACCCTGTCAGTGACTACATCCACCAAGGGATAGGCAGAAGAAAAGGGACAGTAACACTGTCCCTATGTCCCGCTGCAGTCGGGGTCGTTGCCGAGTCTCTTGTCTCCCCACGCGCACATGAGGTTGAGGATTTCCCGGAGGCTTTCTCCTTCTTCGGTGAGTGAGTATTCTACTTTTGGCGGAATTTCGTCGTAGACGGTTCGGTTGATGATGCCGTCTTTTTCTAATTCCCGGAGCTGCTGGGAGAGCATTTTTTTCGTGACGACCGGCATTGCTCGCTGGAGTTCGCTGAAACGTTTGTCGCCTTCTTTTAACAGGCAGAGGATGACGACCTTCCATTTTCCTCCGATAACTTCTAACGTCGCTTCAACGGGCACGTTATATTTAGTCGATTTCACCGTTTTTTCCTCCTATTCCTATAAAAACAGGGATTCCGTACATAATAGTGGGGTATTTATCAAATAAGGTTACCATAAAGGTACCTGGTTACGTAAAAGTGCCGTCTTCAAATATAGACATGTCATCATTATACTGAAAAAGAACTTTCAATAAAAAGGAGAAGATATTAATGAATAAACCATATCCACGTTCCTTTTCACATATTGGCTTATCTGTACCGAATTTAGAGGAGGCTGTTAAATTTTATACAGAGGTTTTAGGCTGGTACGTCATCATGGAGCCTTCTGAAATTGTGGAAGACGACAGTCCGATCGGGCAAATGTGCAAGGATGTTTTTGGGGAAGGATGGGGCAAATTTAAAATCGCCCATCTCGCTACTTCTGACAAAATCGGCATCGAAATGTTCGAGTTTGAAACGAACGAAAATCCTGAGAATAACTTTGAATATTGGAAGACGGGCATCTTCCATTTCTGCGTGCAGGATCCCGACATTGAAGGGCTTGTGGAAAAAATCGTCGAGCATGGCGGAAAGCAGCGCATGCCCATTCGTGAATATTATCCGAATGAAAAGCCGTACAAAATGGTCTACTGCGAAGATCCATTCGGCAATCTCATTGAAATTTACACCCACAGCTATGAATTGACTTATTCCCAAGGGGCTTACTAAAAAGGAGGAATCGCAATGAAGGCATTATTGCTTGAAGACAAAGGAAAAGTAAACGAAATGAAGGTTGGTGAAATTGAAAAACCGACACCAGGTAAAGGAGAAATTTTGGTAAAAATTAAAGCCACTGCTTTAAATCCGGTCGACTATAAAACAGGGAACGGAGGCAATCCGAACTGGACTTATCCGCATGTACTTGGTCTTGATTCTGCAGGGATTGTGGAAGAAGTAGGCGAAGGTGTCACTAACGTTAAAGCAGGTGACAGAGTTGTCTACCATGGTGATATGACGAAAAAAGGCGGATTTGCGGAGTATGGAGTGACGACAGCGCACACCGTTTCACTCATCCCGGAAGGCATTTCCTTCGAAGACGCAGCTGCCTTGCCGTGTGCTGGCTTTACCGCATACCAAGCGTTATTTCATAAATTGCATGCTGCTAAAGGACAAACGATTCTAGTACATGCAGGAGCTGGCGGTGTCGGCGGTTTCGCAATCCAGCTGGCGAAAAATGCTGGACTGAAGGTGCTTACAACTGCATCCGCTGCCAACCATGAGTATGTGAAAGGCTTAGGAGCCGACTACGGCATCGACTACCGTGAAGAAGATTTTGTAGAAAAAGCATTGGAAATCACGGATGGACTCGGTGTCGACCTGGTACTCGATACAGTCGGACGCGATAACGCGGACAAATCCTTGAAGGCGCTGGCGTTCAACGGACAAATCGCCTTCATTGCAGGGCCGCCAAATGCGAACGAAGCCATCTCCTTCGCGCATCCACTGTCCTTCCACCAAGTAGCACTAGGAAGCGTCCACCAATCCGGAAATCGAAAAGAGCAGCTCAAACTCGCCGAAATGGGCGACCACATGCTATCGCTCTTGAAAGAAGGAAAACTAAACGCGCTAGTCCAAAAAACAGTATCACTGGATGAAGTACCACAAGCACTAGCTGAACTAGCCACCCGAAAAGTAAAAGGCAAAATCATCGCCCAAATCCACTAAGGGACACGGGGACAGGTTCATCGTCCCGCGGCTCCCCAATGATTGAGCGGGGTGTGGTGGGACATGGGGACAGGTGAACTATGCCCAGGATAACGGACACTGATAAAAAAGGGCCCCTTATCCGGGGCTTTTTGTGTTTCAATAGAATTAATGAAAATGGACGGAGGGAATATGGGGGCATAGTTCACAGGTTCCTTGTTCCACTCATAATATTAAGTGAGAATTAAAATATAAATATTGATTACCAGTAAATGGGGGGACAGTTAACCTGTCCCCCCGTCCCGTATGGTAAACTATGTTCATCGATATGATTCAGATGAATAAGGGGTGGTCATTGATGACACGTAGTGAACTGCATCCGAAGGTAGATGCGTTTATGATCAGGGCTAAAAAGTGGAGTGCTGAGTATATGAAGTTGAGGGATATTGCTCTCGACTGTGGTTTGACGGAAGATTTTAAGTGGATGCATCCTTGCTACACATTGGAAGGCAAGAATGTCGTTTTGATCCATGGATTTAAAGACTATTGCGCGTACCTCTTCCATAAAGGTTCTTTGATGAAAGATCCAGAAGGTATTCTGATCCAACAGACGGAGAATGTTCAGGCAGCCCGGCAGATTCGATTCACCAATGTGGAAGAAATTATTGAAATGGAATCAATCCTGAAAGACTATATAATGCAGGCTATAGAAGTGGAAAAATCCGGATTGGAAGTAGAGTTTAAAAAGACGACAGAATACAGTATTCCAGAAGAATTTCAAGTGAAGCTTGGAGAAATGCCCGATTTGAAAGAGGCGTTCGAATCCTTGACGCCAGGTCGCCAAAGAGCATACATCCTCCATTTTTCACAGGCAAAACAAGCAAAGACACGACAGGCGAGAGTGGAGAAGTATATACAGCAAATCCTTGAAGGCAAAGGGATGAATGACTAAGCGGGACGGAGACGTGGGACGCGGGGACAGGTTGATTGTCCCAGTCGTCCTGCGTCACCCCACCGCTGCAGACTCTATACATTAAAATACAGAGGGACAGTAAACCTGTCCCTCTGTCCCGGGAGGGTTCATATTTATGGCACAATGTTCGAAGGATGAACGTGAGGAGTCGCAATTGCAGGTTTTGGCTGAAGTGAGTGGAATAGCTGAAAGTCTTGGAATGGAATTGTGGCTTCGCGGAGGATGGGCCATTGATTTTCTTCTCGGAAGGCTCACCCGCCCCCATGAGGATATTGATTTTGTTGCTTGGGTTCAGGATAGACAAAGGCTAGAGGCTGAACTGGCGAGTGCTGGGTATGAGAAAGTCCCTGTCAATGAACCTTTCTGTAACAGGCAGTCGGACTTTCGAAAAAATGAAGTTGATTGCAGTTTTGTATTTATAACACATTCTGTTGAGGGTGACATTATCATGAATGGACTTCCAGAATGGGTATGGAGACCTGATTCTCTCATGACAGAGAGCTATACATTGAACGGAATATCAGCTCGGGTGTTAAATCCAAAACAGCTGCTGGAAGAAAAGGAAGTCTATGAGCAAATCGGCAGGCCGCACAGACAAAAGGATGCGGAAAGCAAAAAGATTCTGAAGCAAATGATATTAGAGAGAGAATAGATTTTTTAGTAGGGTATGTTCCTCAGGTTAAGGGGAGATACTCTTTTTTTTTGCGGGACGCGGGGACAGGTTCCTTGTCCCACCTCAGCATCGCCCCTGTCCAAAAGTAAACAACTTTTTCATATAACCATTCCTCATCACCAATAGCAGAGGGACAAGGAACCTGTCCCTCTGTACCAAAATAGGTATTATCACTCATTTTTTCTAAAATTTACATTAGCACAACAATTTTGTGATAATTTTGATTTGGTTGTTATTTTAAAAAAGGAGTGAAGAATGGTGAAAACAAGGAAGTCAGGTATTATTTTATTAGTTTTGATGTTATGTTTGCCGCTCGTTTTTTCGAATCTCCCAACGGCATTTGCAGAGGGTCCGAGTGATCCGGCGCCGGTCATTCAGCCGATCGGGTCAGCGAATGGGAAGAAAATTTTATTTGACAATACTCATGGACAGACAGCAGGAGCAGCAGACTGGGTCATTGATGGCGGTTTTTCTGATTTTGCCAATGGCATTGCCGGAAATGGCTATTATGTAAAAGAACTTCGTAAGACTACACCGATCACTTATTCTGATTTACAGGGGTATGACGTCCTCGTGATTGGTGAAGCCAATATCCCTTACAAAACTTCTGAGCAAGATGCACTTCTTCAATACGCACAAAACGGCGGGAGCATTTTCTTCATCGCCGATCATTACAATGCAGACCGTAATAAAAATAGATGGGATGCCTCCGAGGTTTTCAATGGATACCGCCGCGGAGCATGGGACAACCCGGCCAAAGGAATGACGACGGAAGAGGCAAACTCTGCTGCCATGCAGGGCGTTGCGAGCTCCGACTGGCTTTCCACTAACTTTGGCGTGCGTTTCCGCTACAATGCACTTGCTGATATCACGGCCAATGACATTGTGGCGCCAAGCCAGGCATTCGGCATTACTAGCGGTGTTTCAACAGTCGCTATGCATGCGGGTTCCACTCTTGCCATCACGGATGGTACGAAAGCCAAAGGAATTGTTTATTTGCCGCAAACGACTGCGAGCTGGAGTCATGCGGTTGACCAAGGCGTTTATGACGGCGGCGGCCGCGCAGAAGGTCCGTTCGTTGCTGTTTCAAAAGTGGGCCTTGGGAAAGCTGCGTTCATCGGGGATTCATCTCCGGTTGAAGACGCCACTCCAAAGTATAAACGTGAAGAAACAGGCCAAGCCAAAACGACTTATGACGGCTTTAAAGAGCAGAACGACGGCGTTTTACTGGAAAATATCATCGACTGGCTTTCACAGCATGAAAACTATACAAGTCTTTCACAGGTAAGTGGATTGCAGCTTGATCAGCCGACAGCGCTTTTAAGCATGGAAACGCCTCAATCATCAACTGAGCCTCAAGCAGAAACGTGGGCAGCACCGGATGCAGGCTATAAATGGTACGATCCTTCCACGTTCAAAGCAGGCTCCTATGGCAATACAGGCACAGGTGGAAGCGGCGGTGGAACAGGCGGATCAGGCAGTTCCACTGAGAATGTCTACATTTCTGAATATGTAGAGGGAAGCAGTTTGAATAAAGCCATTGAAATTTATAATGGTACATCTTCAGCCATTGATTTATCTGGGTATTCATTGCAGCTATCCAATGTTTCAGGCGCGATTTCGCTTTCAGGAACGCTTGCGAGCGGAGATGTGTTTGTAGTAGCAAACAGCGGCGCTTCACAGACTGTTTTAAATAAAGCTGATCTCTTGAGCAGCAGCTTATCATTCAATGGGGATGACTCCGTAACACTCCAGCATAATGGGGCGGTTGTGGATGTAGTCGGTACAGCAGGCACTTCGTTCGGAACAGATAAGACATTAGTGCGGAACAGTTCCGTCACAACAGGAACGACTGCATACGACTCCAGCGAATGGACCAGCTATCCTGCAGATACTTTTAGCTACTTGGGAAGCCATACAGGTACGGTTGCATCTGGGACTGCGGTGTTAAATGAAAATTTTGAAACAGGGTCAAAAGGATCTTATACAGCTGGAAATGTTACTTTAGCCAGCGGATCATGGTATTTTGACAATGCGTTGTTAGGCAATTTGAGCAGCGATGTGAAAAATGGATCCCAGTCAGCACGCGTGAAAGCAAGCGGAGCACTGACCATGAATTTCGATGTGAATGGTGCCAAGTCCGTCGTCATTTCACATGCGAACTTCGGATCCGATACAGGTGCGACCTGGCAGCTGCAAATGTCCACCAATCAAGGAGGCAGCTGGACGAATGTTGGTAGCTTGAATACAAGCTCATCAACGTTGACCAAAAAAACATTCAGCGTCAACCAAAGCAGCTCCGTCCGATTCCGAATCGTCGTCAGCGGAACAAGCGGAAACCGCCTAAACTTCGACGACATCCAAATCCTAAACTAATGGGACATGGGGACAGGTTCCTTGTCCCACCGCAGATGCAGCACCCCTAACAGCTAAAATGAAAACCCCCTTTCCTCGGACATTGCGTTCCTTTTGGAAAGGGGTTTTTTGATGGGGAGGAGATGGAAGAGAAACGAATTAGATTCTATCAGCGCTATCTACCAAAACCATTCCATGTTACACTAGTCATTTAAATGGCAATAATTAATATAGGCTGTTAGTTCAGGAGGATGATTTTAATGGATATGAATAATAACGATATTTTAATTCGCTTAAGATATGCGCTTGATATAAAAAATACCGATATGCTGGAGATTTTTAAGCTTGGCGGCGTCGAGGTGACAAGAGAAGAGCTTGCTGAGCTGCTAACGAAAACGACTGACCGCGAGAGAGATAATGAAGGCGAGTTGGAGTTGGAAGATGAAGAAAGCAATGAGTGTAGCGATTTTATGCTGGAGACTTTCTTGAATGGTCTGATCATTTTCAAAAGAGGCAGGCAGGAGCCAAAGCCGGGCCAGCCGGAGAGACCACCGATGTCCATTAAGAAGCACAGCAGCGTAAACAATGTGATGCTGAAAAAAGTGAAGATTGCCCTCGCTTTGACGAGTGAGGACGTCATGGACATACTCGAATCAACAGGAGTCATCATCAGAAAAAGTGAGTTAAGTGCCTTTTTCCGTAAAGAAGGGCATTTCAATTACGTAGAATGCGGAGATAAGTACGCTAGGAACTTCTTGAAAGGACTCGCATTGCGCTACCGGAAGTGATGGTGTGGGACGCGGGGACAGGTTTCTCGTCCCACCCCCCCCCACAACAGTCTGCCCAGTGCAGTCCTGACAATGAAAAAAAGTAAAAAAAGGGGGGACAGAAAACCTGTCCCCCTGTCCCAATTAAGGGATCAACAATATTTTGCCTGTGCTTTTTCTGCTTTCTAAGAGTTCGTGTGCTTTTTTGCCGTCTTCTAGCGCAAATTGTACAGGTTCGGCAATTTTGAGCTTGCCCTCTGCGATCCAGTCAAATAGTTGGCAGGATCGCTTTATTCTTTCTTCTTTGGACGTCAAAACATTCCAAAGGTCCCCGCCAGTCAAGGTTTTGGATGTATCCATCAGCATCCGTGGATCAACGGGTTCAGGATCTCCGCCTGCCATACCGAAGAACACGACTGTTCCTCCCGTTCTCGTCGCTGAAAAGCTGTTCGAAAGAGTGGCACCGACAGATTCGAAAACGACATCTACGCCTATTCCATCCGTTTTGTCCTTCACTTGATCAACCCAATCTCCGTTGTATAAAAATACTTCTTCGGCGCCTGCAACTTTTGCCGTTTCCGCTTTTACTGGGGAAGAGGTGAGGCCGATTGCCTTGCCGCCAAGGATGGTGACCATTTGTGTCAACAGCTGGCCGACTCCGCCTGCCGCTGCGTGGACAAGTGCTGTATCGCCTTCTTTTACCTTGTAGCTGTCATGGACAAGGTAGTGAGCCGTCAATCCTTGCAGCAAAATGGACGCGGCAATCTCTAGTGAAACACTTTCCGGAACAGGAATTGCTTTTTCTTCAGGGACTGCCACCAATTCTGCATTTGCATAGGGAACATCAGCAAACGCGATGCGATCGCCCACTTGAATATCGCGTACTTCGCTGCCGACTTCCTCAACAATACCAGCGCCTTCATATCCTAAAATATATGGAGGGTTGCCGGATAGATGATAGTTGCCTTTGCGTCGATAAATATCAGCAAAATTCAATCCAATCGCTTTGGTCCGCACTAACACCTCGTTCGGTCCAATAGAAGGATTATCGATTTCTTGATAAAGCAGAACTTCAGGTCCGCCAAATTGTTCAAAAACAAGTGCTTTCATAAAATCAGCCTCTTTTCTATGATGAATTTCGTGGGACGTGGGGACAGGTTCATTGTCCCACTTGCCCCACTATTTCGCTTCGTGTAGGTCCGGCTTCATTATAAACTACCTTGATAAGTAGAAACAAACTTTAGGGGGGGCAGGAGGGACTCATGCGGGTGGGACGCGGGGACAGGTTCCTCGTCCCAGTGGGATGTGTTTCAACAATGTCACAGCTGGCCGTGCTTCGATCGGAAACATTCTTGAACTAATAGAGTTACAATTGGCTTGCCGTTCGGAGATTCGAGGTGGTGGTGGAGACGGACGTAGAGGTGGCCGCCGAGGGACAAGAAACCTGTCCCTCTGTCCCTGCGCGGTGGATTACGCTTTTGGAGATTCCGGTGATTCTGGCGAGTTGTCGGATGGAGACTCCTTCTATTTGTTTTAGTCGTGAGAGAATTGTGTTTCTTTGTGTCAGTTCTAGTTTTTGCAGGTCGCTTCCGCTTCGTATCCCGTAGGCTAGCATGTGCTCTCTAAGGTCGTTATCAGTCAGTCGCATTCTTATCCGATAATCCAAACATTCATCATCGGTGAGGGTCTGCATGTGCTGCTGAAACAGTTCATAGGCTTTCTTCTTATTTGAGGAAAATAAACTCAAAGGGAATTCTGTGTCAACGAAACTATATTTTTTTTCATATTCGTGGATGCTTGTCCATGGGGAATCAAAAACGGAAATGGAGAGGCCAGCCCTCAAGGGATTTTGGTGAATATAACGCAGAACGGTGAGGAAATACCGCATATTATTGATGTCTTCGCTTTTAAAACGTTCCTGGAATAAATGCCCGCTTCGTTCGTATTTTTCATTGTAAAAATAAACATAGCTTGAGCTGATTTTCTGTACAACGGTTGAAATGGAATCGGCTCCTTCTTTCATCAGAAGATGGACGTGGTTATTCATCAAGCAATAGCTGTAAAGTTGAAAACTGTTATTCCTCTTAAATCGTGAAATGGTCTCTAGAAATCGGGTTCGATCTTCATCATCCTCAAAAATGGATTGGCAATTAACACCTCTCATGATGAGATGGTAGATAGCGGTGCTGCTCTTACTTCTGGCTCTTCTTGGCATAGTTTTATCACACCTTGGATTTTGATATTCTTTTTAAAAAGTAGGTTGGGAGATTGTATGGAATGATTCTTAGGGAGAACGAGGGGGATTCAGGTTAATTGGGGGAAGGATTAATAGACAATGTACATATAAAAACACCTCCTTAATTTCATTAAACTACCTATTCAACAAACAAATCCATACTCCTGCAAGAATAAGAAAAAGGGACGGGGGGACAGGTTTCTTGTCCCACGAGCCCGCCCAGATTGTATGGCCAAAAACAGGTAAATGCACAAAAAAAGGGGGACAGTTAACCTGTCCCCCTGTCCCACACTAGACCTTGCTATTGTGTTTTTTTTCTGATTGGTCGACGACGGCAGCTCCGACGATGTCACCGATAACATTGGAAGCTGTGCCGGCCATGCCGATGATGGCGTCGACGCCTGCAATGAGTGCCACTATTTCAAGCGGCAGGTTGAACATTGTCAGGACAGCTGAGAGCGTGACTAGCCCTGCAGCTGGCACACCTGCTGTACCGATGGATAGCAGTGTGCCCACCAAAATGATTGTAATGAAATCAGTCACGGAGAAATTCGCCCCGGAAACATTGGCTGCGAAAACGATGGAAGCTCCCATTCTGAGCGCGCCACCATCGGAATTGAATACCGCACCAAGGGGAAGGCTGAAGTTTACGATCCTATCTGAAATTCCCGCTTTTTTAGCTCCTTCAATGGCAACTGGAAGGGTGGCAATGCTGCTGGATGTGAAGAAGGCAGTAGTGAACGCTTCTTTTGTGCTGCCAAAGAATTTTCGCAATGAAATCTTGAACATCTTTAGAATTCCGCTGTACACGACAACCCAAAGGATGACGATTCCAAGGTAAAAGACTGCTGTAAACTTGAATAGGGATTTAAACGTATCCCATCCTTGTGCACCGAATGAGGAAGCTGCAATGGCAAAAATTCCGATCGGAGCATAGAGTAGAATCCCTTTTAAAATGCGGAAGAAAAGTTCATTTGCTGCATCAAAAATATGATGCAGGGATTTTCCGTAACGCTGCATTTTTTCATCAGTAGAAAAGCGCATTCCTGAAGTCGTAAAACCAATGATGATTGCTAAAAACAAAATGGCCATCAAGTTTCCGCTGGTGAAAGCTGTGACGATATTGTCAGGCACTATGCTTAACAGAATGTTTGCCACAGATGGACTTTCCGGTTTTTGCACAGAAACATCAGGCAGGGAAAGGGATGCCCCCGGATTGATCCACAGAGCCAGTCCAAGACCAATCAAAACAGCCGCAGCCGTTGTGATGCCATAGTAAACAACAAGCTTTCCTCCCGTTCGGCCAAGCTGTTTCGGATTCATTTGATTAACTGCAAGGACGACTGTCAAAAACACAACCGGCGTTGCAATCAAGTTCAGCATTTTAATCAATAATGTACCGAACGGCTTTATAACGTCAGCCCCAGGTCCCCAAAGAACGCCGACGATGATACCAAGGACAAATCCAGCCGTCATCTTAAGAAGGAAGGAAGAATCCTTGTATTTACGCCAAATAGACATAAATCATAACACCTCTTTTTCTAATAAAATTTAATAATTTCATATAAAGTACGCTTCATTATAAACCACCTGCAAGTTCCGAAACAACAATTGGTACGCCGAGGGACGTGGGGACAGGTTCCGCGTCCCACATGAATCCGCATACAAAAAACAAACGTGCGGTACACAGGGACAGGTTCAGTGTCCCTGCAGGACCTGCCGATGATTTCAATTACAATTATCAACACCAACGGGACAGTAAACCTGTCCCCATGTCCCGCCCAAACAAAAAAGGGACAGTTGCTGTGAACTGTCCTCCCGTCCTTATGATTTGAATTGTTTGTAGTCTTTTGGGATTTTTGCGTTTTCAACATCGAATGCTTCGTTGATTTTGATATCTTTTGTTTCGATTCCTTCTATTGATCTTCCATTCGCATTATACAATTCCATCTTCAGCAGGATGCCTGAATTTTGGTCCATCCATAGTGTGAAGGTTTTTGCTGAAAGTTTTCGTTGGAAGGAATCATCAAAGGTTCCCTCGATGACGATTGCTGTTCTGCCAAGAATGTTTTCCCTTCTGCTTGCTTTCCAAAGACTATGGTCTTCAAGGAATCCAAGAGCAATTTCCTTGCTGTGAAGAGATGTTCCAGCATATCCAAGTTCGATACCTGTTGCAGGATAATTATAGTTTTTGGTACCGTCTCCATTTTTCGTCACTGCATTTTTAAGTTTCATATATTGCCCTTTACTCTGAACCTCGTACGGTTGGGATTGGTACGTTTTATCATGATGATTTAGTGAAATCAAATTATTGCCATCGAATGTTTCTTCTGTTTTTACCCCGGTGGCTTGATTTAATAACGACGTAGAATAAGAGACTTTATTTTTCATCTGAAGCTTGTAATCTATTATTAAGTCGAATGGAACGGTTTCGCTGTAATAACGGAATGACCCTTTTGCACTGTCAAAATAATTATAGCTGTTCAACATCCGTTCCTGAATCGCGTCTTGATCAGATAAATCCAAGGGGAATATCGTTTCATTAGGAGCTGAAGCTGCAGGAGCAGATGCTCTCTTAAAATTGGTATGTACTGCATGTACTTCCTTTTTCTCTTTTGGATGGTTCCACTCTGATAGCCCATAAATCCCTGCAATACCCACTGCAACTGCAATTGCCGCTGCAGCCATGAATTTTTTCACCATATCTTAGCCTCCTATTTTAGTTGCTGCTATAAAGAACTTTTACTGCGTCTGCACCCGTTCCACCGAGTTGACCTGAAGGGACACTTAGTACAACCTTGCCTGTTTTTGCACCGGGAGTTTTCCCTGCATAATTCCATCCGCGGGCTGCATAGCGCTGATTAAGAGAAGTACTTAGTACTTGAGAGCTATTGTTGTACATTCGATAAACAGCATTTGCATTAGTGAACTTTGTATTATCGATATAGACGTAAAGGCTTCCATAAAGGTTACTGCAGCTTGGGAAAATCCAGCTATAATCGCTGCTTCCTGAGCTCGGAGAGGAAGCAAGATAGCGATGTTCTGAACGATAAGACAAGGAAGAAGATGCGTGCACCCAATTCCCGGAGTAACTATTATCAGGAGAATTCAACTGATTGTTGTCATTGTCCAGAAGATCATACGAACCATTTGCGCAAGCTGCTGAAGCTGGTTTGTCCGGTGTCATCCACCAACCTCCTAAAATAAGAGCTGCTGTTATGAGCATTTTCCATCTTTTCATACTATTCCCCCTATTAAATGTAATATTTTTCTATTTTAGATTAGCATTTTTTATGGCGTGAATTGTAAAAATATCTCGTGTAGGGATTAATTGGAGATTGGTGAAAGTTGACGATTTCCCAGGAAATCTAGCGAAATATCTCAATTACTGTAAAAATATAATTTTAGGCATAATTTTAAAATCAGAACGACTTGATAATTGAATTGTAGATCATATGGTAAAATATTCATAAAAAATATTAGGAGATTAATAAAATGAAGAACATGATTGATGCCATCACCAAGTTCCGTGACGAAAGAGGATGGAAAGGAAACCACGATTTAAAAGATTTGGCTATCTCCATTTCCTTGGAAGCCAATGAACTGCTGGAGAATTTCCAATGGAAAAGTGATCAAGAAGCGCTGCAGTCACCTGACCAGAACATCAAAGAAGAAATGGCCGACGTATTCATCTACCTCTTGCAGATGGCCGACAAAATGAATGTAGACTTAGAGGAAGAAGTCTTTAAAAAAATGAAGAAAAACGCAATAAAATATCCCGTAACAAAGTAAATGGGACGTGGGGACAGGTTCATTGTCCCACCAGCATCCCATTTCCCAAGCACGCCGGCATATCAATAAACCAAAAATGGGACAGTTCACCTGTCCCTATGTCCCAGAAAAGGAGAGGTTTACGTGAAAAGTGAGTTTCCTTTGAGTTTGAATTTATTAGCAATCCCAAGTGGGGAAGATAAGATTGTTGGAAGGATGTATGTAGCAGAGGGTGAAGGGCCACATGCTACAATGCTTTTGCTTCATGGTTTCCCTGGTGTAATGATGAACCAGGATACAGCAGCCGAATTGCAGAAGAATGGGTTTAATATAATGATAATCAACTACCGTGGGTCTTGGGGGAGTCAGGGATCATTTTCATTTTCTACCTCGTTGGAAGATGTCCATGCAACTCTTCGCTATATTAAACAAAAAGAAGTAGCCCGAAAAAATCGAATTGACGTAAACCGAATCGCTTTGGCCGGACACAGTTTCGGTGGGTTTTTATCTCTGATTGCTGCTGTTTCTGAACCAACTATTCAAGCTGTTGCTGCATTATCCAGTGCTAACTTTTCCTTGTTTGCTGAGATGTTGGCACAAGATCCTGATTTAGAGGAACAATTCTCTCAAATGTTGAATGATAGTTGCTTCTTTTTAAACGGAGCCTCTGTTGATGGGATCATGGAAGAGATTTTGTTGAACAAAAAGGAGTGGAATACATTTTTAGCTGCCCCACAACTCGTTGATCGAAAACTGCTGGTAACAGCAGCTCAGTATGATCTGCAGCTGCCTAAACAATCCTTTTTTGATCCTTTAATACATTCACTGAAGCAAGCTGGGGCCAACAATTTGCAATGCGAAGTGTTAGAAACAGACCATAATTATATAGACAAAAGGAAGGAACTTGCTGACATTTTATTAATGTGGTTAAAAAGAGTTCTTTGAAGGGACGTGGGGACAGGTTCCTTGTCCCACCAGCACCAGCACTAGCACCCCACTCCCCAAGCACACCACCGTACCAATAAACCGAAAAGGGACAGTAAACCTGTCCCTATGTCCCAACGGATCGGTAGCGGAGTGCAAGGAGCATGGATGGGATGGTGCAGACGATCATTCCCAAGAATGCGTATCTCGGTTCGATTTCGTATAGGAATCCGCCGAATATGGTGAACACGGCTGTGCTCCAGCTGAGTGCCAATGCAGAGTAGAGCCCCTGCGCTTTTGGAATCTGTTCGTGTGGAATATTTTCGATCAAATATTTCATGAATGCATAGTGCCCCATCGCGAAGGAAAAGGCATGCAGCGTCTGCGCGATGCAGAATACCCAAACACTTGGAAATGCGAAAACCATTACCCAGCGTACGGTCGATCCCAATGCAGCCAGTGCAAGCAAGGATCCCACTGAAAAGTTCCGGAATTTTTGATCAGCGACGGAGAAGAAAATAATCTCTGCAATCACCGCAATGTTGATGATTACCCCAATCAAATAGGCCGGTGCATGAATTTCCTGCAGATAAATATAGCCGTAATTGTAATAGGAAGCGTGGGCTGCCTGCAGCAAGATGACAATGACGAGCACCAACCCGAAGTGTTTAATGCGGAATAATTTCAGCATGCCGCCTTCCTTAGATACAGGGGATTTTGGCTTTTTAGATAGAATTTCAGGTGCTGGCATCAATCCCAGCCCTAGGAAAATGGCCATTCCTACCCCGAGCACCCACACAATTACTTGATCCCCAAGCGCCCCGGTGAAAAATGTCAAAAGCATCCCGCCAGCCACGAATCCTATAGATCCCCATAAGCGGCTTTTTCCGTAATGCTTGAGTTGATTGCTTTGCACCAATACACCGGCTGCTGTGTCCAATGCAGGCATCAAAGTCGGATAAAAAAAGTGAAGCAGCAGCGTCGCAGCGAGCAGTGTGGTAAAGGAACTTGCAGGAATGGCGCAAATAATAAAAATCAATGTCCCAATGGCTGCCGCGTTCAACAGAGTTTTACTACTGAATTTCCCTGAAAGAGCAGGGAATGCAAATAAAGTAGAAAGCCCCCTTGCCGCAAGGCCCAGACTCATAATCAAACTAGCCTGCCCCACAGTGATTCCTTTTGTATGAATCATCCATCCCGTCCAGTACGGTAGGAAAATGCCCCAAGTCAAATAAAAACTAAAAAATTGCTTGCTCATCCAACGTTGTGTATTCATTGTGTCAACCTCCATTGATTGCATGGTATCATGGTGGAAAGAATGAAAATATGAGATATCTCATATTTTGGAGGTTAACGATGAGAATTTATCAAAATAAAAATAGGGAGCGGTTATTGGAGGAGCATTCCATCGATCACTTATTTTCTTTTCCAATCAAAGGGTTCATCGAAGTGCGGGAGTATGACCGGGATGAATGGATTATCCAGGAAAATATGCGGCCGGACTGTTTGTTCTATCTGATTGAGGGGAAGGCCAAAATATATTTGACCCATCAAAACGGGAAAGTCTCCTTGCTGCATTTCATCAATGAAAACGAGTTTTTCGGAGAGATGGAGCTGTTGAATGAGGTTTATTACACAAAAGGGGTCCAAAGTGCGGGGAAAACCATATGCTTTGCGTTTCCGTTTCACAAATGCCGCGCACAGTTGCTGGAGGATACCACATTTCTCCGCGGACTCTCTTTGTTCCTCAGCCAAAAATCCTCTTCGATGTCGGCCAAATATTCGCAAAGCCTCGCGTTCCCGTTGGAAAACAGGCTCGCAGACTTTATCCTGCAGACCGAGCACAATGGAATCTACAAGGAGAAGCACGTCACCGTCTGCGACTTCCTTGGCGTTTCCTACCGCCACCTGCTGCACGTCTTTGCCCAATTCATCGAAAAAGGCTACCTGCAAAAAGAAGGTACCCGCTACCGCATCCTGCAGTCTCAACCACTCGAAGAACTGGCCAAAGTCCTCAAGTGGGATGCGGGGACAGGTTCCTCGTCCCAGCCGTTTCTTTGAATAGAGAGTGAGGGCGGCGGGACAGGGGGAGAGGTTTCTTGTCCCAATCTCCTATTAATAAAGGGACAAGGAACCTGTCCGAAAAAAACAAAAGAAACTGCATCATACAAAGAAGGCACACTCCTCCGCCCTAACACGAAGAGGATTGTGCCTTTTGCTTTTTTGTCTAATACTCGGTCTTGGCGTTCAAAATAATAAATCGTGGGATTAGAGATCCGCGGGACAGTAAACCTGTCCCCGCGTCCCACCCCTGACTACTTCTTCAAAACCCCTAGATATTCAACCCACGGCCCGACATCTGCACGGTAGCGCTCGGCCATCACCCGCACGATTTGAGATATATGAGTCAAATCATGGACCACCCAGGTGGAAATCAGCTCTCTAGCTTTGACTTGGCCAAAAGCAGGGTGGGTGCCCGTTTTCTCTAAATCCAGGCCGCTTTCAAAGATGCTTCTTAACTTTGCTAAGCTTTCTTTGCGAATAATTCCAAACTCATGCAATTTATATTCAATGGATTTTTCCTCTGCATCATTTAAATGAGAAAACCGATCGAAAGGAGGGAAGGGCTTGCTTTCACCTTCCAGAAGGAGAAATTCCAGTCGTGGAATCCAATTGGTCTTTTCGCCTTCAATCAAGTGGTCAATCACTTCCGATGCATTCCACGTTCCTTCACCTTCATTGCATGCCACCCAATCCGGCGATAACCCTGACAGTAAAGTTTCAAGGGTGCCCGGTGTCCGTTCCAATATCTCGATCGCTTCATGAAAATCGAATTTCATTTTATTCTCCCCTTTCATATAAGTGGGACGTGGGGACAGGTTCCATGTCCCACCACACATTTCAGTATCTAAACACGAAAAGTGTGGTCAAACGATCCAACCTCCCAAACGGGACGAGGAACCTGTCCCTCTGTCCCGCCTGCCCGCACTCCTAATTAAATTCGATTCTTCTATTATAATAGTCTATGAAAATACGGCCGTCTTTAGCGATGTCGCTGCCGAAGACACCGTCAAGCTTGAAGAATGCAGCATAGTCTGGGAGGACCTTCCTGACGTCATAGAAAGTAATTGGCTGCCCGTCTTTCAGTAGGAGATTCAGCTGTTTGATGCTGTCTATTTCGACTTCCTTCACTTCCCCGATACCGCCGACGTGGATGGTTCTTTTCTCTAACTCCAGACCATTTACTTTTGATAGGAGCGGCGAGCCGAAATATGTCTTATTAGCGCCTGTGTCCAATCCAAAATACAATGTCGATTGATCCTCGGCCATCACTTTCACAATAGGGTATCCGCAGAAGAAAAGGTTGTTTTCTCCATCCGCATTTTGCACAGGCTCCTCAATGCGTACTTTTTTTCGCAAATAGTCGAGTTCAATGCATAGATGGAGCATCAAATCCCATCCCAGGATCCCATCGATGACGATCTGTTCTCCGGTCTTTGGATTTGCTATCGTCAGCATTTCGTCAGAGAGGACCAGTGCAGGCTGACGGAGGATGCTCAATCCATCAATCTTAATGGATTCAATAAATGCAAGGTCGGTTTCCATGCTCTTATCAGTGGAGCTGCCAACCTCGATACCACTGCCTCTCCCCACTTCAATCCCGCAATCCACAGCCAAGGAAGAAGAAATAACTGTCATTCCGGCCCCTGTATCCAGCCAGACGCGTTTCTTCCTCCCATTAATGAAGACATCAACAGTAGGGGAACCAGATAAAGAGAGCTCCATCGGGATGTCCACTGAAGTCGGCGGAAAAGAAAAGGCGACAGGCTCCACCTGAAGGCAGGCTTTTGCTATCTGTCGGCTGCTCTCATCGATTGCAGGATCATCCAGCAGACCGAGCTGATTTAATTCCGGCCAATCACCTCTATTAAAATAAAGGTTAAACAATAGTTCAGCAGAGCAACTTCGAATCTGTGGAGTCTGCGATTCCTTAAACAAAGGCTTTAAACGTTCAATAGCCGAAAGGTCGCTTCCTTCAATAATAAACTTAAGCACTGATGCAAATTCCTTCTCTTCATTAGAGTAAACATCATTCTCGGTGAAATTAAACCTCTCCCATGCATCAAAATGATCCAAACAAAACACCCCTAAAATAATCTAATATTCTAACAAATATCATACCACATGGGACGCGGGGACAGGTTTACTGTCCCAAATTTCAACGCTTCCACTGAAATGAGAAGGGTGGGACGACAAACCTGTCCCCATGTCCCACAAAATTGTCTCTCCGTCCCGGAAACTGATACACTGTAAGGAACAATATATGCAAAGAAGGGGATACCATGACGAATCATTCAGGATGGAACTTTCAAAATAGTTATATTGAATTGCAGAAGACGTTTTATGCTAAATTGAACCCAACTCCTGTACGGGAGCCGAAGCTGGTCGTCTTTAATGAGCAGCTGGCAGAATCATTAGGATTGAATCCAAGCGATCTGCACACCCCGGATGGAGCGGAAATCTTTGTGGGGAACAAGATCCCGGAAGGGGCGGAACCCATCGCACAGGCTTATGCCGGACATCAGTTTGGCAACTTGACGATGCTCGGAGACGGCCGCGCGATCCTGCTTGGAGAGCAGGTCACACCTGAAGGAAAACGGTTTGACATTCAATTGAAAGGCCCAGGACGCACCCCGTATTCCCGCGGCGGTGATGGTCGTGCTTCTCTTGGACCGATGCTGCGCGAATACATCATCAGCGAGGGGATGCATGGTTTGGGCATTCCGACGACGAGAAGTTTGGCTGTCACGACGACAGGAGAACCGACTTTCCGCGAAACAGAGCTGCCTGGCGCCGTTTTGACCCGCATCGGTTCAAGCCATTTGCGTGTCGGAACGTTCCAATATGCCGCAGGAATCGATTCGAAAGAGGGGCTGAAGGAATTGGCTGACTATGCGATCCAGCGCCACTATCCAGATGCGGAAAACGCTGAGAATCCCTATCTTTCCTTGCTTCAGCAAGTCATCGAACGGCAGGCAGAACTGATCGCGAAGTGGCAGCTCGCCGGCTTCATCCATGGGGTCATGAATACCGATAATATGACGATCAGCGGGGAAACCATCGACTACGGACCGTGTGCCTTCATGGACACATTCGATCCCGCCACCGTGTTCAGCTCCATCGATATTCAAGGGCGCTATGCCTACGGAAATCAGCCAAGCATGGGCGGCTGGAACTTGGCAAGACTTGCAGAAAGCCTCCTGCCGCTCCTTGATGAAGACGAGGAAAAATCATTGCAGCTGGCTCAGGATGCCATCTCGGAATTCCCGAAGCAGTACTATGCAAACTGGCTTGCCGGCATGAGGGCTAAACTTGGAATCTTTAATGAGGAAATAGAAGATAAGGCACTCATCGAAAACCTCCTCGGCATGATGCATAAGCATAAAGCGGATTACACCAATACTTTCCGCGCACTGACTCTCGGCAAGTTTGAAGGCATAGAGCTGTTTGAAACAGAAGATTTTGCTGAGTGGAAAATTCAGTGGGAAGAAAGGCTAGAAAGACAGGATCAATCAAAAGAAGATTCCGAAGAGCTCATGAGAAAAACCAATCCATCCATTATCCCGAGGAACCACCGAGTAGAAGAAGCATTGAAAGCTGCCGTGGAAAAAGGGGACTACACTGTAATGGAAAAGTTAGTCGCAGTTTTGAAAAATCCATACGCCTATTCGGCTGATCAGGAGGAGTACGCCCGACTTCCTGAGCCTCCCGAACGTCCATATCGCACATATTGTGGAACATGACGTGAAAAATGCCTAAATTTATGAGACCTGCTATTAAAAAGCGGGTCTTTTTGTATGGAAAAAAGCCCCTTTGCGCGAGAACCCCCCTGCTATGCGCGAAACTCAACCACCTATGCGCCACTTTCTGGCTCTTATGAACGAAAATTTGATTTTATGCGCGAAAACACACCCCTTATGCGCTAGGCGGGCATATCCAGCCAACGCTGCCATCCCGGTAATCGACAAAAATCGGGTGGTGACAGTCACCTCCGCGTCGCCACCACCAACCAATTTTAAAAAAGTATAGGCGATGTTAAAAGAGTGCTAGTGATAGCGCTTTCACAATCCGCGCCCAATAATATAATAAAATTGTACTAATTTTCAAACATAATCCTAAAGGGGGATAAACATGAGAAAGATGTGGAAAGCGTTATCGCTTTTGCTTGTTGTGATGCTGGCTGCGGTTGTATTTGCAGGGTGCAATAACAGCGGAGGCAAAGTCAGTGTGGGGATTGTATTGCCGACGAAGGATGAGCCTCGCTGGGTTCAGGATGAGAAGCGATTCAAGGATGCGTTGAAAGGCACGAAGTATTCAACGGAAATCCTGTTCAGCCAAGGTTCTTCAGCTAAAGAAAAAGAAAACGTTCAAACGTTGATCAATAAAGGAATCAAAGTATTGATCATCTGCCCTCAAGATGGTGCAGCAGCAGCTTCTGCAGTCGAAGCAGCGAAGAAAGAAGGCATCACGGTTATCTCTTACGACCGTTTGATCACGAATACAGATGCAGTGGACTACTATGTAACATTCGACAGCGTTGCGGTGGGTGCAGCGCAGGCTCAATATTTGGTTGACCATGCGAAAGGTTCAGGCGAGCCGCTTTACCTATATGCGGGTGCAGCGTCTGACAACAACGCATTCTTGTTCTTCCAAGGTGCATGGCAAGTGCTTCAGCCGAAGATTGCTGACGGCACATTCAAAATCGCTAACTCCTCAGAAGCGGTTGCACTTCAGGACAAAGCGGATCTTTCTCGCGATGAGTTGAGCAAAATCATCGGCCAGGTAACAACGAACTGGGATCCAAACGAAGCGAAAAACAAAGCACAGACTCACTTGACTGCTGCTGGCGCTGACATGAAAGGCGACGTAGCGATCCTTGCTCCAAATGATGGAACAGCACGCTCTATCGCTGATGTTTTCGGATCAGACAGTGCAGTAACAAGCTTTGTCGTAACAGGCCAGGATGCTGAAAAAGCTTCTATCCAATACATCATCGACGGCAAGCAGTCCATGACGGTCTTCAAAGACGTTCGTACGCTTGTAAAAGATGCAATGGGTATGGCGATCAATATCCTTGATGACAAAAAACCTGAAACGACTGGTTCTTACAACAATGGTAAAGTGGATGTCAAAGCGAAGCAGACAGACGTCATCGTTGTGGATAAAGACAACGTGAAAAAAGAATTGATCGATTCCGGCTACTATAAAGCAGACGATTTCACAGGAATTCAATAAGTCATGTTCGACTCGGAATAGTGATAGATGACCTCTATCACTATTTCGCAGTTGAGGCATGATGAACGAAGCAACGGCGCGCTTTTCCATCATTGAAAAGAGCGTAGGAGGAGGTCTATCATGAGCGAATTCATTTTGGAAATGAACGATATTTCCAAAGAGTTTACAGGTGTCAAAGCGCTCAGCAATGTAAATTTCAAAGTAAGAAAAGGCGAAATCCATTGCCTGATTGGGGAAAACGGGGCAGGGAAATCGACCTTGATGAAAGTCCTCAGCGGGGTCTACCCGTTCGGTACGTATGAAGGCGATATTGTTTTTGAAGGACAAGTCCAAAAGTTCAACAAAATCAACGACAGTGTAAAAGCTGGCATCGCGATCATCTACCAGGAGCTTGCGCTTTTTCCGGATCTCACGGTTTATGAAAATATTTTTGCCGGCAACGAAATCAAACGCAAGGGCTTCGTTGACTGGAATCAAACGATTGTGCAGGCGAAGGAAATGCTGAAAAAAGTGAAGCTCAATGTGAATCCCGAGACGCTAGTCAAAGACCTTGGCGTCGGGAAGCAGCAGCTCGTGGAGATTGCAAAAACCCTCAGCAAGGAAGTCAAACTGCTGATCCTTGACGAACCGACGGCAGCACTCAACGAGGATGACAGTGAAAACCTGCTTGAGCTTTTGAAAGAACTGCGCAACCAGGGAATCACGTGCATCATGATTTCCCACAAGCTCAAAGAGGTTATTTCCATTGCAGACAAAGCGACTGTTCTGCGGGATGGAAGGACAATCTGCACGCTGGATGCCGCCAAAGGTGAAATCATTGAAAGCACCATCATCAAGAACATGGTCGGGCGCGAAATAGAGGATATCTATCCGAAGCGTCCGGAAAAAAAGATCGGCGAAACCATTCTCGAATTGCGCAATTGGTCAGCCCATGACACGCAGCTCGCACGGACGGTCGTCAAAAATGCAGACCTCCATGTCAAAAAGGGCGAAATTGTTGGGATCGCAGGCCTCATGGGCTCTGGCAGAACCGAACTGGCATTGAGCATCTTCGGGAATCCGAAAAACTATAAGCTTCAGGGCGAACTTTTTGTCGATGGGACGAAGCGAAATTTCAAACATACGAGCGATGCCATCAAAGCAGGGATCGCCTATGTCACGGAAGACCGCAAAGGCGATGGGCTTTTCCTGATCCAGGATATCAAGAACAACGTGACCGCGGCCAACCTGAAGGGAATCGCCGAAAAAGGCATCCTGAACGAAAACGAAGAAGTAAAAGTCGCGACAGAATACAAGAATTCCCTCTACATCAAAGCGCACTCGCTTGAACAGACGGTCGGAAAGCTGAGCGGTGGAAATCAGCAGAAGGTGTCGCTTGGAAAGTGGCTTTTCGTCGGGCCGAAGCTCCTAATATTAGACGAACCGACGCGCGGGATCGATGTCGGGGCAAAATTTGAAATCTACACCATCATGAATAAATTAATCGCAGAAGGCTTGAGTATCATCATGATTTCCTCTGAGCTCGGTGAAGTGCTTGGGATGAGCGACCGCGTCTACGTTATGGCCGAAGGAAAAATCAAAGGCGAGCTTTCCATAGACGACGCCGATCAGGAAAAAATCATGGAGCTTGCGACGCAATAGGAGGTAAACACAATGGGATTATTAAATGAAGCGAAGACGATGATCAAAGACAATATCCGCGAATACGGGATGTATATCGCGCTGCTTGCCATCATCCTGGTCTTCACGGTGATGACGGACGGACTGTTCATGTCATCCAGGAACATTAGCAATCTATTAGATTCAACAGGCTACATCGCGGTGCTGGCGGTCGGAATGACCCTCGTCATCGTCATCCGCCATATCGATTTGTCCGTCGGATTTGCAGCCGGTTTCCTCGGGGCGATTGCTGCGATTC
Organism: Falsibacillus pallidus; assembly: GCF_003350505.1. NCBI lineage: Bacteria > Bacillati > Bacillota > Bacilli > Caryophanales > Bacillaceae > Falsibacillus > Falsibacillus pallidus. The sequence goes on along the minus strand of NZ_QQAY01000015.1, from coordinate 54,308 downwards.
TATTGACGCAGGCAGGGGTGCCGGTCTACTTGACCATTCCGATCATCCTTGTGCTCGGAATCTTTGTCGGACTTCTGAACGGGGTGCTCATTGCGTCCATCGGGATTCCATCATTCGTGGCCACACTTGCCGGAATGCTGATCTTCAGGGGAGCTCTTTTGCAGGTTACTGAAAAAACAGGGACAATCATCATCAAAGACGACCATTTCAACGCGCTTGGAAATGGATTCATTCCATCTCTCATGGAAGTCAATGGACTGCATCTGCTTTCCTTGATTGTCGGTGCTGTCGGGATTCTGTTGTACATCTACAGTGAGTTTTCCAACCGCAGCAACAAACTGAAGTATAAATTTGATGTCCCATCTAAAGGCATCTTCGCCATCAAGCTTGTATTTGTTTCAGCAATCATTGCTTATATTACATGGATTCTAGCAGGCTACAACGGATTCTCCTGGACAGTCGTCATCATGGTCCTTGTCGTTGTCATCTATTATTTCCTTTCAACAAAAACGGTGCTCGGCCGCCATATCTATGCGGTGGGAAGCAATCCGGAAGCTGCCCATTTAAGCGGGATCAATGTCAAAAAAATCACGTACATTGTGTTTGGTTCAATGGGAATGCTTTCTGCACTATCAGGCATTCTGTTCACAGCTCGCCTTCAATCGGCAACAACTACTGCCGGGACGCTGTTCGAGCTTGATGCCATCGCGGCTGCCTATGTCGGCGGGGTTTCTGCTGCAGGCGGTGTCGGAAAAGTAACGGGCGCCATCATCGGGGCCATCGTCATGGCATCCCTATCAAGCGGGATGAACCTGCTTGGCGTAGGGATTTCCTATCAATATATGATTCGCGGTGCTGTATTGGCCGGAGCGGTCATCTTTGATGTCATGACGCGGAAAAAAAGAGGATAGCAGACAGCTGAGGGGCCGATGATGCCCCTCCTTTTCTATTTTTACGCCTGCTAAAAGAACTGCTACTCTCTAAATCTTCCAAATGGTATGATAGGAAGAAATGAGACATGGGAAAAAGGGGCTGCGGCACGTGAGAAAGACCGGCATCATACTGCTTTGTTTTGTATGCGTTTTCATATTTTATTTAACGGCCGTTTCAGCCGAAAAAGTATTCCACTCGGATTGGCAGCTCCCCGGGGACTCCGGGCAGAAAGAAGCGAAGTACCGCCTCGTCCTGATTACCCAGGAGCTTGAGACTCCATTTTGGGACAAGGTCGGCCAAGGCGCCATCGAACAGGCGAAAAAGGAAGGGGCAAGCCTTGAGGTCTGGGGGAGCTATGGCCACGATCAGGAAGATTTCCTGAAAAAAGTGGAGATTGCCATTCAATCAAAGGTGGACGGAATCATCGTTCAAGGACTTGATACCGAAAAATTCAAAACCCTGGCAAAAGTGAAAGCCGCATTCTATGGAATTCCCATCATCACGGTCGCGAACGACGTCCCTATGGAAGAAAGTTTGAGAAGGACGTATGTCGGATCTGACCAGTATCGTGCGGGAACGATGATTGCCCGTCAGCTTCTGGCGGATATGGGGCTTTCCGGAACGGTGGTCCTTTTTGGCAACACCCGCGAGGAATATTTTCAGCAGCAGCGCTTGAAAGGGATGCAGGACGTGCTGAAAAACTATCCGAAAGTCCATACCATATTTGCCGAAACGAACGAATCAAAAGAAGAAATCATCGCGTCAACACAGGACCTATTGAACAAGAATCCCGATGTGAATGCGTTCATCGCGGTCAATGCGAATATCACGGGGGCAATGGTGCAGGAAATCGGCCGCCGCTATCAGGTGGAGCCTTACTTCATCTATACATTTGATGACGGAGCCGATTCCCTGTCGCTTTTGAAACAGGGAAAGCTTGATGGAATGATCGAGCAGTCGCCTGACATGATGGGCAAAAAAAGCGTGAGCGAAATGATGCAGTGGCTGCGCGGTGAAAAGGTGCCGCTCGATATGAAAGGCTACCATACCGATATCCGCATCGTGAAAGCGAAGGACGTCCAATGAATACGATACAGAAGAAAATATGGATGCTCGCGATGGTCGTGCTTTTCATCATGGCCGCCATCTGGTTCGCCCTTACATACTACAATCAGAAAACACAGACCCAATACAACGAAATCCTTCAGCGCTATCTGCATCTGAACGAGGCGAAGACGGCGAGCCAGGAGATGATCGTCAATCTTAACAGTTATTTGAATGAGCCTTCAGAAGACAACAAGAAGCGCCTGAAAGAAACGGAAGACAAACTTCGGCAGGCGAAAATAGAAGCAGCCGGCCTGCGGAACGAAGAGAACGATTTTGCCCTAAGCAATTATATGAACTTAATCGACAGCCTGATCGAAACAACGGACCGATCCGTTTTGTTCCAGGAGGATAACGAAACAGAAGCCTCTGCCAGCGAATTTTCCGAAGCGACGCGCATCTCCAAATATATTTCCGACATGACGCTCACGTTGATCGACACCGAATTGAAGACGTATGACCGGTTCTATCGAAGCATCATCGAAAAATCAGCTGAAATCAAAAAACTCGGCATCTGGCTCATGCTTTTGATTACTTTCCTGCTCCTTATCATCACCTACGGATTCTCGCTCAGCATCACAAAGCCGGTGCACCAGCTGACCCAGGCTGCCAACGAACTGTCAAAAGGACGGTTTGACCGCCAAATAGAAGTGAAATCCAATGACGAGATTGCCTTCCTCGCTAAAACGTTCGACCGGATGCGCATCAACATCAACGGACTCATTTCAGAAATCCAAGAGAAGGCGCAGCTCGAACGGGAGCTCCAGGAAAGCAAACTCCTTCTGCAGGAAAGCCAGCTTCGGAGCCTCCAAAGCCAGATCAACCCGCATTTCCTATTCAATACGCTGAATATGCTTTCCAAAAAAGCGTATTTAGAAGGAAATGAAGAAACGAGCGACCTGTTAGTCAGTGTGGCGGGCCTCCTCCGTTATAACTTGCGGAGATTGGACAAACCGGTCACGCTGGCTGATGAAATCGTGGTAATCCAGCAATACATGGATATACAAAAAGCGAGATTCACAGAGCGGCTGGCTTTCTATATGGACATCGATGAGGGCTGCCTCGATAGCAAAATCCCTGGCCTTACGCTTCAGCCGATTATCGAAAACGCCGTGATTCACGCCATAGAGCCGAAGGAAGACGGCGGTGCCATCTGGCTTCGCATTATGGATGAAGAGGAGTCGGTCGTCATCGAAATCGAAGACGATGGATTAGGGATGGAAGCGGAAAAAGTCCAGCAGATCCTGAACGAGCAACCTGTTCAGCAAGAAGGCCATTCAACGGGGATCGGATTCAGCAACGTCGTCAAACGGCTGCGCCTGTTCTATGAATCGAGGGATGTCATAAACATCGAAAGCACCATCGGAATCGGCACCAAGGTCTTATTAAACATTCCAAAAAACAAGGTGGGTGTACGACATGGTTAAACTCCTGATCGTGGATGATGAACAGACAGAAAGGGAGGGGCTGCGTGTCATCCTGAAGCGAGCCTTTCCGGAGCTCAACATAGACGAAGCAAAAAACGGAAAGATTGCTGTGCAGAAAGCAGACGAATTTCAACCTGATTTGATCATGATGGATATCAAAATGCCAGGGATGAACGGCCTCGAAGCGATTGAACTCATCAGCGCCGCTCACCCGGCGATCAAATTTATCATGATCACCGCATACGATACATTCGAATTTGCACGCCAGGCCTTGAAGCTCGGCGTCAAAGACTATCTATTGAAGCCAAGCACCATTAAAGAAATTGGCGAGACCGTCGGTAAAGTGTTGAAGGAAATCGAAGAAGAGCAGGAATCCATTGCGAAGAGCCGCAAACAGCAGGATGCGCTCCAGAAAGCATTGACACTCGTTGAAACAGATGTCGTCACACAGCTCTTGTTCGACCATGTCCACGAGGTCCATTTGGATATGCTGGTGGAAATGCTCCACATCCATCCGGCAAGCGAAAAATTTGTGATGATGGTGCTGCTTCCGGCAGGTTCTGAACAACATTATTCCGCCATAAAAGAAAAAATCAGAACAACCAAAAGCGGCTGGGTTGGTGCACTGTATGGTCGCCAGCTTCCGATCATCGTATTCCGCGATTCAGAAAAGTCCTTCCGTTCCCAGGCCATTTTCCTCGCAGGGGAAATCATTAAGCTCGCCAAAAAAGACCAGGCAGCAGGCTGGTTTGTAGGCATCGGCAATCCGTGCAGTTCACTGGAAGCCATCCGCCAGTCCTACCAGGAAGCACTGATCGCTTCCATGGATGCATCGCTGCCAGTCAAATACCGCTTCTACTCCGAACTTCCGCCGCTCGGAACCGCAGAAGACGAACAGATGGCAAAAAAACGCGAGCAGCAGTTCCTTGACCAAGTCCGACTCGGAGAATGGGAAAAAGTCAGGGAGAATCTTTTTGACTTGATCCAGCGCTTCGTACATGAAGGGGCCAGCATGCTGCAAATTCAGCAAAAGGTGCTCGAACTCCTTTGGATCGCCGGCAGGGTCATGAGCGAAATGGGCATGGAAATTGAAACGCCGATGTTTTCCTTCCAGGCCCAGGATCCGCGCCAGCTGCAGTCCGAAACAAGCATCCTACTCGAGCAGATGAGGCAGTCATACGAAGAGCATCATGAAAGGCTCGAAGCCGATTCGATCCATCAGTTGCGGCAGTTCATCATGGAGCACTCCCATGAAGATATTTCTCTCGATGCACTAGGTCGAAAAGTAGGTCTCAGTCCCATTTATATCAGCAAGCTTTTCAAGGAGCGGCTTGGCATCAACTACATTGATTTCCTGACAGAATGCCGCATCACAAAGGCAAAGAAACTCATGCAGGATCCTGAGAAAAGCATCAAAGAAATCACATTTGAAGTCGGCTACCACGAACCGAATTATTTCAGCAAGGTATTCAAAAAGGTCTGCGGCGTTTCGCCGAAGGATTATCGTAAAACGCTCACTGGCCAAAAGGCAGGCATTTAGTGGGCGGGGGAATGAGGGGAAGAACATGGTGAAGCGTTTGAAAATTGTCGCGGTATTATTGGCTCTGCTCCTGAGCTTGGCTGGCTGCAAGGGTGACGGCGAAAAGGCAGTTGCTCCAGCCCCAAAACCAGTGGCAGCAAACGGGAAAGAGATCAAGCATCCTGGCGAAAAAATCAAAATCGGCTTCTCAATGGATACCCTCCTGGAAGAGCGATGGCTGAAGGACCGCGATCTCTTCAAGAAAGCAGTGGAAGGAATGGGTGCGGAATGTGAAGTCATGGCCGCAAACGGCGACGATGCCCTGCAGATTTCCCAGGCTGAAACCTTGATCAGCCATGGCATCGACCTCCTCGTAGTCGTGCCCCACAATGCTGAGGCAACCGCCGCCATCGTCAATAAAGCACACCAGGCAGGCATCAAAGTCATCGCCTATGACCGTCTCGTGAAAAACGCAGACCTCGATTTGTACATCTCGTTTGACAACGAAGAAGTCGGCGAGCTGCAGGCAAAAGAAATTACGAAACGCGTGCCAAAAGGCCGGTACGTCTACATCGGCGGCGCTATCACGGACAACAACGCCCACCTGTTCAAAAAAGGCGTCTTCAACGTCCTTCAGCCACTGATCGACAAAGGCGACATCCAGATCGTATATGACCAATGGTCGAAGGACTGGACCCCAGCCAACGCACTCATCAACATGAGGGAAGCACTCAAAGCCACCCACAACAGGATCGACGCCGTCATCTCGGCCAACGATGCAACTGCTGGCGGCGTGGTCCAAGCACTCAAAGAACAGGGACTCGCAGGAAAAATTCCCGTCGCCGGGCAGGACGCCGAACTCGCAGCCGTCCAGCGCATCGTCCAGGGCACCCAGACCATGACCGTCTACAAACCGATCAAATCCCTTACCATTGAGGCCGCATCATTAGCCGTAAGAATGGCCAAAGGAGAAAAAATCGACACAGACAAAAAAGTAAACAACGGCAAAATCGAAGTCCCATCCGTACTGCTCTCCCCAATAGCCGTCGACAAATCCAACATCGACAGCACCGTAATAGCCGACGGCTACCATTCGAGAGAAGACGTCTACAAGAAGTGACAGGTGGGACGGAGGGACAGGTTCCTTGTCCCACTCTAGATTAATCAGAACTGTCAGCTTTGGAAGTGAGGCCCGCTCGATATCCCTCTTTTGGAGGTAGGAGAAAGCTCTTAGCCGGAGATTGATACTCAAAATGGAGGTTAATTATGTTCGGCATGGCCCTTCCGTTAGTTTGGAAGGGCTTTTTAAGTGGTTCAAGCATGAAATGATCTTCTTAATCCCGGCTATGCGCGAAAAGTGCGGGTCTATGAAAGACTTTTCGCGGTTTATGCGCCAAAATCTTACTGCTATGCGCTGGAAACAGTTCCCTATGCGCGAGCGGGGCGAGGCGGGCCTAGCCACTAAATTGCATCGCTAAAATAACACTCCCATGCCCGCAGCCATCACTCATCTCCATCCAAAGTCTCAATAAAGATACAACAATATGCTATATGATCTTGCTCAAATTTCTCCTAAACTAATGAGTAGAATACGAAATAAGGAGACTAGAAGATGGGAATCATTCAAGGGTTATATGAGACGCACTTGGAAGTCACAAATTTAGAGGAATCAGTGAAATTTTATGAAGAAAAGCTGGAGCTGAAGTTAGGAAGGTATGAAGAAGGAAGGAGAAGAGCCTTTTATCTTTTCGGTGAAAAAGAAGAATCTATGATTTCGATTGTGGAGCGCAAAGAGATTGATATCCGCCACTTTGCTTTCCGGGTTTCCTATGAAGATCTACATGAAATGATCCCATTTCTCGATAAGAAGGGAATTGAAGTCGTCTGCGGCTGGGAGGGGCTTCCGCTTGATGAACCGGTTGTCTATCCTTGGCTTGCTTCGGCATCCGTTTTTTTCAACGATCTGGATGGCAACAGACTTGAATTCATCTGCCAGCTGCCGCTTGAACGGAGACCGGATTATGAAAAAGTGGCCGTTTCATTATCGGAGTGGCTCAATATGCAAAAGAGAGAAATTTGAGTTCATACTAATCTAATAAACCAATCACAAGGGAGCATTTCGTCAAATGTCTCTTTTTTTGTTTGCAATTAATCACTTTTTGAATTTGTCTGTCATATTACTGAAACATAACTGTAATGTTTTTTAACGTTTACTGTCGAATGGTGGATGTTATAATCGGGTTGGACAAGAAGTTACAATTATTACAAAATGAAATCGTTTTTACATAGAGCGAAATAAATAGACTATAAGGGGAAAATGATGAATAAACAAATGAAGAAACTTGCTTTCAACACGTTATCAGTCATTGGAATCAGCAGTTTACTATTTACATATAATAACCAGGCATTTGCAGAGGATTTACATAGTAAAAAACAAGAAATACATAATCAGCAAGCACAGGTTCAATCGGAAATGAATGATAAAAATGCGGAGCTTTCTGAACTTCAGGCTGACGCAGCAAGCTTGCTGGAAGCCATGGACTCCATCACAGCTAAAGTAAAAGATACAAATGATAAAATGGCCGAAACGACTAAGGATATCGCAGATACTCAAAAAGAGATGGATGATTTAAAACAGAAAATCTCCGATACAAAAAAACGAATCGCACAGCGCGACGAGATTTTGAAGAATAGAGCGCGCGCCATGCAAGTAAATGGCAGCTCAGCTGGCTACTTGGATGTTCTGATGGGAGCCGAAAGCTTCGGTGATTTCATCGATCGCGCGGTGGCTGTATCAACAGTTGTCAAAGCAGACCACAATTTGCTTGAGGAACAAAAGAAGGACAAAGCCCAATTGGAAGAGTCTGAACAAAGCGTTCAGGATAAAATGAATCAATTGCAGGACGATAAGAAAAAAATTGAAGATATGAAAATTCAATTGAAATACCAAATAGCTGAAAAAGAAGCAATCATGAAAAAAATCAAAGAAGAGCAGATCCAAACAAATTTGGATTTAACTGATTTGCAGAATCAGTCCGCTAATCTTTCCAGCCAGGAAAAAGCCATCCTAGCAGAAGAACAAAGACAAGCGGAATTAGCAAGAAAACGAGCAGAAGCAGCAAGGGCAGCTAAAGCAGCTGAAGAAAAAGCAAGAGCAGAAAGAGCGGCTAAAGCAGCAAAATCAGCCCATGCATCAAGCGTAAGCTCACATTCATCAAACGCGAGCTCTCATTCATCAAGTGCGAGCTCCCATTCAACAAGTTCAAGCTCTCAATCAGCTGGTGAAAGCATTACCCATTATACGGCTCCGATTCCAGCCAGCAACACCATCAAGAAAGGCGCAGGTGCCATCGAGTCTGCAATCAGTGCAGGTTCATCAATTGTTGGACGTTCCCCTTACAACTGGGGCGGCGGCCGAAACAGCACGGATATTGCCAACCGCTCATTTGACTGCTCATCATTCGTTCGCTGGGCATATTCTGAAGCCGGAGTAGATCTAGGCGGAATTACTTCCACTTCCACCAATACACTCGTGGGACTAGGAAAACCGGTCAGTGCATCAAATATGAAAAGAGGAGACCTGGTCTTCTTCGACACATACAAAACGAATGGACATGTCGGCATCTATCTAGGAAACGGTCAATTCCTCGACGACAACAGTTCAGATGGCGTATCTATCGACTCCATGAACAATCCATATTGGAAAGCAACATTCAGTGGAGTAGTAAGAAGAGTCGTAGAATAATAGAGTATCTAAGGGACCTGTCAATGTGGCAGGTCCCTTTTTGCTGTTGAAGTATCAAGCACACATTCAATAGGGCTAAAACGTGAGCTGTGAAGGTGAATTAACTATTTTCAAGTGAGTTTTATACGGGGGATGGGCGGTGGAGGCTGATTTGTGAAGAAAATTGTGTATTTGAGGAGGCAGAAGAGTCAAATAGTATTCGAAATAAAGAAAAATAACCCTCCAGATAAATTGGAAGGTCATTTAGACAGTGATTCTTGCACGAAATGACTCGCTCAGCCCCGGCTATGCGCGAAAACATGCTGTCTATGCGCGAATTTTCTTGGCTTATGCGCCAAACCCCTCCTGCTATGAACCGGAAATGGATCCTATGCGCGGGAATCACTATCTTATGCGCCAGCCAGATTCCTGGAGCGTCATACAAGGGCTGCAGTTGGGACAATGAACCTGTCCCCGCGTCCCATAATTGAAATGAAAAAAACCAGACTCTCAGTGTATAGAAGAGGCTGGCTTTTTCTTTTAATGTCCGTACCATTTTTTCCAAATGTCAGAGGAAGTAGTGCATCCATCATCATTTCCCCAGTCGTCGTCATCACCGTGGCCACCGTGTCCGCCATCGTCATGACCACCGCCGCCGCTGCTACCGCCGCACCACCAATCCCACCAGCAATTCCACCAATCATCATCATGATTATTGTTATTATTATAATTCCCATCATCATAATGATCGCCATATCCACCTTTGCCACCATGGCTATCGCCGTATCCACCATTGTAACTGTCAGACGTTTTCGAACCGCTATTGAAATAAGAAAAAATCGTAGAGAGCGAGAAGCTTTGAAAAAAACTATTTGATGAACTCGTATGATTACTGGATGAGGCATAGGCTGAAGTGGAAATAATAAAAAAACTGCTAAGACCAAGGATTAAGAAAAGTATCCTAATACGCTTATGCAATATATGTATATCCCCCTTTTCAAATTAATGTTCTTAATTATAATATTTTATGTTCTCAATTAAGAAAATAATATACTAATTCTTCTGGTTTGTAAATAAAAACTAGAAAAAGTACTATTGCCGGACTTGAGAAAATCATACGAGTGCTCAGTGGGACAATGAACCTGTCCCCATGTCCCAAAAAAAGATCTGAGCGTAATAATTGCTCAGATCTTTTTGGTGTTATTTACTTTTATTGAAATAGCTATGTTTCTTTTATTTAATACTTGAAGCGCCAACCAATGTTTCAGGTTTTTTCCCGAGGATTAAAAGGCTGATTTTGGCATAGCCTGTGTGTTTGCATTCAGAAAAGATTTGCTGCAATGCTTGTGCATCTTCATGATCTTTCAGTTTTTGCACTTCTTTTTTGTATAGACGCAGAACTGAGCCATATACGAAATTTGGAGCGGATTGGCCTGGGTCTTCGTTCATGATGAGGCTGCCCATGTACTGAAATTGAAATTGGAAAGCACGTGTCAAATTCACGACTTCTGCCAGTTTTTCGAACAAGGAAGGGTAGTCTCTTTTGACCTTTTTAATGGCTTCGTTCGTTTCTGTTAGTTCAGTGATATTAGATAAGGTAATCATTCTTTTGTCCTCCTTTTAGTTGTCCCAAGGTTTTTCGATTGAAATGTACTCCGCTAATTCTTTACTTTTTTGTCTACGCAATTTTCGCATTTCTGCTCGTTCTTTCCCTGTTTCATAAAGGAATTTTTCTTCAGAAGTTTCCGGAATGATGTTTGGTACTTCCACTGGCCGCTTGTTTTCATCCAATGCTACAAACGTCAGGAAAGCAGTAGCTGCGATTCTGCGAATGCCAGTCAGCATATCTTCAGCGATAACTTTACAGAAAATCTCCATAGATGTTTTTCCAGTATAAGTGACGAATGATTCCACACAGACGGAATCCGATTGTTGGATAGGGTGGAGGAAGTCGATGGAATCGGTGGATGCCGTCACGCACTCCTTCACTCTTGAATGCCTGCGGGCTGATAATGTTGCCGCATCATCGAGCTTTTTCATCAGGACGCCGCCAAACAATGTATTATAATTATTTAAATCGCATGATAATACTTGAGCAGTATTCACAATACGACTTTCTTTAGCTTTTTTTGCGTTCATTAGATCGTTCATATCATTGCATCCTTTCATGGCTGAATTTTGATTATAGCCAATGGGTTAAAAGGTTTTTTTTGCCTGCAACAAGTGTACGACTGATGAATGATTTCGTAAAATGGTTATATTTCATCTTCTGTATAGCCATCGTCTATGTAAATGCTTACATGTATGCAAGACGTATATACTCCTATTAAAAAACGGCCCTTAATCAGGACCGTTTTCTGTAAAATTAATTATTTTCTTCTTCTTGATTCCCGATTAGCAGCTGTTCTTTTGTAAATTGCAGCCATTCTTTTGCGGCATAAGACATGTACTGATTTTTGCCCCAAATGATTGCTAAATTCCAACTGATTGACGGGTTGACGATTTTAACCGATTTGACATTTTTATTGAGATTATGGCAGACGCTTTCAGGCAAAAGAGAGACGCCGAGCTTGCTCTCTACCATTTCTTCGATAAAGGATCTTTGAGAACTTTCGGATATGATGTGTGGATTAAACCCCACGCTGTTGCAGGAATGCACGATTCGGTCATTCAAGGCAAAGTCTTTATTGAATAAAATAAACGACTCTTTTTCCAACTCAGCCAAGTTGATTACCTCCCGATCCGCCAACGGGTGGGAGGGATGGATGATGAGCTTCAAGTCTTCCTCCATGAACGCGAAATGGTCAAAGAGGTCGTTCTTCGTCGGGAGAACGATCACTCCGGCATCCAAGTTATTGTTGTTGACATCTTCTTCAATTTTTTTGGAACCGTCCTCCACTAATTGAAATGTAATACCAGGATACATTTCGTGATACTGGCCGATGATTTTCAAGAAAAAATGAGCGTTGAATATCGGTGGAAGACCTATCCGAATGTGCCCCTTTTTTAGCCCTGTCAGATTGTCCAGTTCCGTTTCCAGATTTTTAAAAGCAGTATCGATCAATTTTGCCTGCTCCAAGATGATCTTTCCCGCATCCGTCAAAGTCAATTGCTTTCGTGATCGTTCAAAAAGTTCGATCCCAAGCTCCGTCTCCAGGTTTTTAATCATTTTGCTGATGGTCGGCTGTGTGATAAATAAATTTTCCGCTGCACGTGAAAAACTATTGAAATTGGCAACTTCGATAAAATATTGTAGATGTTTGATATCCAAATAAGTGCACCTGCTTGCATTCAAATTGTTTGCCCCTAAAGGAAGAGGATCATTAACCCATCATAGCATTCTGTGGGACGCGGGGACAGGTTCCGCGTCCCAAAAACTTTACGATTGTCTCAGTGAGAAAGGGCATTTCAGCCTCCTTGGCATACGATGCATATGGGCTATGAGCGAAAAAAGGCAAGAAAGTAGAAATTGAGGGTCAATTTTGTAGAGAGGGTGAGACAGATTAGTGGAGAAATTCAACTATTCGAGTCAGGCGGAGGATTAAATTAGAGATAGAATTGAGGCAGAATGACTCTTTGGAAAAGCTAGAGAGTCAAAGTGGAAGTGGTGCCAAGCCGAAATGCCCCTCCATCCTTGAGTTTACCCGAAAGTATGGGGGGACGAAAAACCTGTCCCCATGTACCTAAAGTTCCACCTTTAAATACTCCGGCTTATGATGCTTATAGGCAAATTCAACGTACAGGAAGTTTTTAAATTGATCGAAAACGCGTCGCTCCTCAGAACCTAGTTGGTTGTATTTTTTGATGTCAATGGGGGCGGTAATTCCCGTTTTTTCATGGGGCTTCAATGTAATGAAACGATCTTTAGAAGACGCGCCAAATGCACTATCTCCTTCAAGAAATGGCTGCATCTCTTCTCCTAGAAAATAGCGATCCCTAAAAGATATGGTTTGATTTGTTTTATTAACAATCCAAAAAGAATAGGATATGAAATTTTGATGATTAGCATTTTCATATTCACGTACTTTCACTTTACCATCTTGAATCTGCAAGATCTCACTCTCATTTGAGTTGATTTTGTCCTGGATATCTTTATAGGAAATCTCTGTAAGAAAAGTGTCGATAGGAGGCCCATCAAGGGCTGTCATCTTTTCATAAAGAAACCATCCAATTAGACCAATAATGATAAAGGTAATAGGCACTGTCCCTTTTTTAATCATAAGTTCACTCCTTCTCTTAATTAGTTTAAGGTAAAAATTTCCTATAGTAAATCACTTTTCTGTTAAACTTAAACAAATAGGAGGCGGAAAAATGAAAGCACTTTTGTTAACGATACTAGGTGCGACAACAGCGTGGTTCGTACTTGGGTTCATTCTGAAGGATTTTGGAACACAGTCACTCTTTTCAATGGTAATTGGAATCATCATCGGTTTTAACGTAGGCAAAAAGGAAAGTAGATAAGCAAATGCCGCATAATTATTAAAAAGTTACCGCTTTTTGCCCTCTCACCCCCGGCTATGCACGAAAACAGGCTGTCTATGCGTGACTTTACCTGGCTTATGCGCCAAAACGCTCCTGCTATGAACTGGAAATGGATTTTATGCGCGGGAATCACCTGTTTATGCGCCAGCCGGAATCCGGGAGCGTCATACCACGTCAGGGACTGGGACAATAAACCTGTCCCCGCGTCCCACGCCGGCTACCTCACCTGGGACAGTAAACCTGTCCCCACGTCCCACATTTGCGTTATAATTAAACCAACTATTTGTTTCGAAAGGGTTTTTTGTATGCAGGATTTTTTCAGCCGCAAGAAGAGTGAACTGGGCGTGTCCTTGAATGATGTACAGCGGAAGGCTGTGCTTCAGACGGAAGGGCCGCTTCTTTTATTGGCGTCGCCGGGTTCGGGTAAGACGACGACGGTCATCATGCGGATTGGGTATTTAATTGAGGAGAAGGGAGTGGATCCTTCACGGATAAAAGCGGTGACGTTCAGCCGGGCGTCTGCGTCCGATATGCTGGAGCGGTTCCAGCGGTTTTTCCCTGAACTGCCGCCTGTCGATTTTTCCACAATCCACAGTTTTGCCTTTGAGGTGGTGAGGGACCACTTCCGGAAAACGAGGACTCCGTATGAACTAATTGAAGGAAATCTGCCTTCGGATGAGCAGGGACTTCATAAAAAAATCATCATCCGGAAAATCTTCAAAACGCTGGTTGGTGAAAACATCACGGACAGCCAGATGGAAGAGCTGACGACATATATCAGCTATATCAAGAACAAGATGATCGGCCGTGAGGAATGGGCGACGGTGAAATGCGAAGTGCCAAAAGCGGAGAGGATCCTGAAGGAATACGAAAAATTCAAGCGATCCCATCCAACGAAGCTTCTCGTCGACTTCGATGACATGCTGACGATTGCGAATGATGTCCTCGGGAGCGACCGCCAGCTGCTATGGCAGTACCAGCAGCGCTATGACTATGTGCTGACGGATGAGAGTCAGGATACTTCGCTTGTGCAGCATGCCATCATGGAAAAGCTTGTGGAGGAACACAAAAATCTGTGCGTAGTGGCGGATGACGACCAGTCGATCTACAGCTGGCGTGGAGCGGAGCCGCAGTACCTTTTAGATTTCAAAAAAGTCTATCCTGACGCGGAAATCCTTTTTATGGAGCAGAATTACCGCTCATCAAAAGACATCGTGACGCTTGCAAACCAGTTCATCAAGCGGAACAAAAATCGCTATGAGAAAAATATGTTCACGGAAAATCCGCCGCATCAGGATATCCAAATCAAAGAGCTTTCGGATTACAACGACCAGGCTGGGTACCTGGTCAAGGAAATCAAGAAGATAAAAGAGCTTGGAGAAACGACGGTTTTATACCGGAATAACTCATCATCCATTTCGCTCATGAACGAGTTTGACCGGGCTGGCATCCCTTTTTATATGAAGGATGCAGACAACCGGTTCTTTTCTCACTGGGTGGTGGAGGACGTCAAAAATTTCATGCGCATGGCCTTTACTGACAAACGGCCGGATATTTTGGAGAAAATCCATTTGAAATTCAACGCTTATTTAAGCAAGCAGCAAATGCAGGAGCTGATGAAAGTCCGGAACGGGGAGTCGGTCTTTGATAACCTATTGAAATTTGCCTCGCTGAAGGAATATCAGATGAAACCGTTGAAGGAAAGCCGGAAGATTTTCGCGGATATGAAGGAAATGAAGCCGAGGCTTGCCATCCAGACCATCAGGAACCAGCTTGGCTATGAGAAAGCATTAGAAAAGATGAGCAAAAATCTCGGATTCCGCATGGATTATCTCCTTAGCATTTTGAACACGCTGGAGGAAATTGCAGCAGATCTCAAGTCACTCGAGGATTTTGCTAAACGGCTGAGCCATCTCGAATCTGTCCTTAAAAACGCCAAGCGGAAAAAAGGGCAGAATGCTGTCACGTTTTCCACTTTTCACAGTTCAAAGGGACTCGAATTCGAACGGGTCTATATGATCGACCTTGTGAACGGCGTCATCCCGGCTCAGGAAGATTTGGACGATCCATTGCTGATGGAAGAAGCGACTCGGCTTTTCTATGTCGGCATGACTCGGGCCAAAAAAGACCTCGAACTCATTACTTATCGTACAAAAGACGGGAAGAATGTCGGACAATCCCGTTTCGTAGGAAATGTGAAATACATTTTGGACCCGCCGAAACCAAGAACAGGTTCGGTCAGAAGCGGCGTAGTCATCGGTCAAAGAAGTGAAAAAGAACCGGTCAGAAAAGTGAAAGGCGTCCCGTACAACCCGAATGCCATCAAACGTGCAGAAGAGCTTTTGGCTGGCAACGACGTCAAGCACAGGGTATTTGGTACGGGAACCATTGTTGAAATCGACGGAGACGCGATGCAGATCAAGTTCCCTTCCAAGGAGAAAACTTTATCCATTGCAACTTGTCTGGAAATGGGACTACTAGAGCCTGTTTAAATTTATAAAATGAAAAAGATTGATAGAATGAAGGCCTTCCTTACATGGGG
This sequence comes from Falsibacillus pallidus, assembly GCF_003350505.1. Lineage (NCBI taxonomy): Bacteria > Bacillati > Bacillota > Bacilli > Caryophanales > Bacillaceae > Falsibacillus > Falsibacillus pallidus. Next base: position 38,577 of record NZ_QQAY01000015.1, on the reverse strand, counting down.
AGGCTTTTTTGTATAGAAAACAAGGGGATTGGATGAAATGTGTAGAAGTTAAGGTGTGGACTATACATAGGAAAGTAGGAAAGAACAATGGACACACATATTCTCGCCATTTCAGGCGGCGGCTTCTCAACAGAAGAAAATTCATTTATCGATGAGTACTTAGTGAAAATCACCAGGAAACAGGGGCCGTTGAATATCGCCTTTATTGCAGCAGCAAGCAATGACGCACAAGAATATATTGATGCGTTTTATCATGCATTTCAATCAGAAAATCCAAGCCATTTAACAATAAAGGACTTTGAATCCCCGAATATTCAAGAGGTTGTGAATGATTTGGATATCATATATGTAGGCGGCGGTGATACGCGCTTTATGGTTGAAATTTGGAAAAAGACAGGATTCGATCAAGTATTGAGGAATGCCTATCAAAACGGCATTATAATAGCCGGAATCAGCGCAGGAGCCATGTGCTGGTTCGAAACGTGCTATAGCGAGAATGAAGAAGACAAATATGAAGAATTCCCGGGATTAGGTTTTTTAACAGGCAGTTTTTGTCCGCATTACAATGATTTAAAGCGTCGAATTGAATTTGACAATTGGGCAGCTGTCCAAACAAATATCAGTACGTTCTATCGTCTGGAAGACAACGAAAATCTTCATTTTAAAAATGAAAAACTGGCTGCGAAAATCATCACTTAAAAAATTATACGCCCTCGGCTGCAATCTCTTCCGTATGAACCAATTGAGAAAGATAGCTGTTTAAATCAAACTGTTCCTCGGAAATAAAATCAGTAATTGTAAGAGAGTTAGTGTTTAGCATTTTGAATTCCTCCTGTTTGGTTTGTTAACTCTATCATTCCCAAATTTTCAGACTTTTAATCACGTAAACTAAAAAAATTTCAAAATGGGAAAAAGGATACAGACCATCTGTATCCTTATATTCTAGGCTTCTTCCGTGATATCCAGTTTTACGAGCTGCCTGTGGTCAAAGAATTTTTCAAAAATGAGGCCCATCACATAGAAAAATACCAGCCCGAATCCGATGTGGATCAAAGTGAAACGGGCTCCAAATGAGGAAAACTCGTATACTAGCACTGGGAGTTTTGCCGTTGTCCAGGCACCGAGGAAAAACACGATGTACCGGATGCCTGCTCCTTTTTTCAATAAAAGGGCCGCAATCGGAAAGGCCACATAGAGGGGACCTGCTGCGACCACTCCCATTAGAAGGGAGAAAAGTACGCCGTAAAAACCTGATTCACTTCCCATATATTTGATCAGTGTCTCTTTCTCGACCCATTTATCAAGCAAACCGACAAAAATTAAAACAGGAGGAAGCAGCACCAGCATATTCACGATGCTGTTTCCTGTAAGCCGGAATGCCTTCCAGCCCATTTCTCTGTTAATGAAAGTCAAAACGATCAGCCCTATTACTAGCAGGATAAAAAAGCGATATTTCTTGATTTCCTTCATGTCATCACCACCCAAACAATCAGAGAGAAGAGAAGGGACATCACTAATGCAGAAGCGTTGCGGGAGTAGGCAAAGCTTCGTCCGAACATTTTTTGCTCCATCGGGATGGAAGTGATGCCGACCGCCATTAGTGTGGACATCAAAGTGGCTACTTGGGGAAGTCCTGCGCCATTGTGCACGAGTGCAGCGCCAAGCGGAAAGACGACAAAGCTTGGGATCAGTGCAATGGAACCGATGAAGCTGGAATAAATGACCCCCATGATCCCAGATTGTTCTCCGACCATCGAAGAAATGAACGATGGCGTCAAAATCGATAAAGAAAGCCCGACAAAAAGCATGATGGCCAGTACATCAGGCAGAACATTGCGAAACATATTCCATGCTTTTAAGAGTGCCCCTTTCGTTTTTTGACGATCCTTCGTATAAGAAATGCTCAAGAGCACAAGCGCAATCGCATAAAGGATCACACCATTAATCATGACTGGACTCCTGCCAATGATTGTATTTCGTTAGGAAGAAAGACAAATTCCTCATTTTCTCCTCAATGTCCCTTTGGAATTCCCCGAGTTGTTTCTTGCCTTCCTCCGTGACCCGGTACATCTTCACCGGCTTATCATGATGTATGGTATCCACATAAGACTCAATAGCCCCTTCATTTTCTAACTTTTTCAGCGTGCGATAAAGAATGGCGCTATCGATCGGATTGACCGGCAGTTCCTCCTCACATTTCTGCAAAAGCTGCCCGCCGTAGCTGTCGCCTTCCGTTAAAAATAACAATAGAAAAGCACCTGTATGTCTTCCTGTATGTTTCATAAAAAAACCTCCAATTCATTCATCGATGTAAACTGCTGATAACAGTATACTGCGGTTAACAGTATAGTGTCAATGACAGTAAAAATTCTATATTTTTAAAAAGTAATATGAATCTTTTTCCAAAAATTTACGTATACCAACTAATTGTCTAAAAATGGGAGGGGTTTTGTGAACTATCTTTCAAAGGTGGTCATTCAAATCGTATTATGGGCTTTTTCTACATTTTTGTTTATCAGTATTTTGTTCCTTCCGGTAAATACCAATTTTAAGGCTGGGGAGAGCGGTGAGTTTCAATCTGCAGAATACAATTACAGCTTTAAACACCATGTGGAGAATATGAAATTTTTTATTTCTTATATTAAAGAAAATAAAGGTCTAGGAGAAGAAAGTCCTGGCAGATCCTATATGTCTGTAATTGGAGATAAAGTGAAGAAAAGTTCCTTCTTGATCCTTCCTGCTTTGTTCTTGGGATTTGTACTTGGAATTATTAAAGGGATTCTGGATTTTCAGTGGAGTAATAAGAAATTAAACTTCTTAGGGAAAGGGACGACTTGGCTGTTTTTATCGATTCCGGATATATTTTTTATTATCATGATTCAGATTGGTCTAATGTTTCTTTATCATAAGGGACTTTTCATTCATGTAGATCTTTTTGGCAGTGACAAGGTTGAGAATTATGTGATGTGTATCCTGTTTTTAGCGATCTATCCGATTTTTTATATCGCAAATATCACAAATGCCAGCCTGCAGGATGAGATGGGTAATGATTATATCCGGACGGCAAAATCCAAGGGTACTGGCAGCTTTAGAATCCTTTATATACATATTTTAAAGAACGCCATGGCTATCATTCTATCTCACGCCAATACCGTCACACTTTATGTTCTGTCAAATTTGTTCATTGTAGAAAAATTGACGGACTTCAAAGGTGCTGGGTATGGGTTATTCCAAGCGGTCTTCCATGGATCCAGCTTTCGAATCGGTCTTAATGTTGGGATCGATGGGATTTCTGCAGTAGGCTACACAATATTCTTCACCTTAATCATATTGTTTACCAACATTCTTGCACAAATAGGAAAAACACACCTATCACCACATAACGTGGAGGTGTCTAGATGAACAGATCATTAGGGCTGGGTTTGAGTCTGCTTGTTTTTCTTTTCTTGATTTCTATTTTCGCCCCTTATTTGCCGTTTGTTGACCAGTCTTTAAAACCACATTTAATGAGGCAATCGTCAGAAGGAATGTTAGAAATTGCTCCTTTCCCGCCATCTAAAGAATTCCCGATTGGAACGGATTTTAATGGCATCGATTTATTAAGCAGACTCTTGATGGGAGCAAAAGAAACACTTCTAACCGTTTTAGGGATTTGTGTACTCCGATATATTTTTGCCATCCCATTAGGTATTCTAAGTTTCTACTCAAGGATCATCCGAACCATTTTATTTGTTTGGAACCGGGTGTTTTCATTTTTGCCTCCTATTTTCTTTATTATCATTTTAGTAGGAAGCCCCTTTATTAGTTTTTCCAGTAATAGATATCTTCTGTTTATGTTCGTCATTGCCCTTGTGGAAGTTGGGAGGGTGGGGGATATTTTTTATCAATTTATGAATCAGCTATCGCGAAAACCATATATTGAAGCAGGTATCGTAGGAGGCAACTCGAATTTTAGAATGATCCAAAAATATTATTTGCCTCCTTTAATTCCTCATATTATCATTCAGTTTTTTTCAGATTTGGGAAGGATTATGTTTCTCATTGGTCAATTAGGTATCGTAGAAATCTTTTTCAGTGTGAAATTTGTTTCCCAATTAGGGGGATCGTATAAAGCCATCAATACGACGAATATTTGGCCAATCTTTTTTGTGGATATCACAAAGCATATTTGGGCACATGCATGGATGCCGATTACTGGTGCGTTGGCAATAGGAGTAACCATCTTTACTTTTTCCCTCCTAAGCAACGGATTCCGCAAATATTTTAATCAAAAATATAAGAAGAATAATGGGGTCGAAATTTAGGAGATGTATGGGGGGATTTATTTTGAATGGTAAATACGCCATCGGCCGAACAGTAAAAGTCATAGAGGACAAAAATAGAAAAGAACTGTTCACGGGTGAAAAAGAAACCCGATCATTCCCAGTGAGTATATTTTATCCCACTGTAGAAAGAACTGGTGAGCAAGAAAGGAATCTTACATCGCTTTTCTACCCTGCCATTAAGAAAGCCGTTGAATTCTTTGGCAATGCAGGCATATCTGAAGAAAAGCTGAATGAAATAAAAATTCCGGTCAAAGAAAATGCCAAACCTGTACAGGGATCTTCTTTTCCAATCGTCCTCCTATCGCCAGGCTTTGGAATTGACCGGGATCTATATATGGAAACAATGACGGCCTTAGTGCAAAAAGGAATTGTCGTTGTAACATTGAGCGTTCCATACGACAGTTTATTCACAATCTATCCGGACAATAAAGTCATTCCACAAGCTGATAGATTCCCAGATGACCGAATCCAGGTGAATACGAGAGTTGAAGATATATGCCTTGTGTTGGATTACTTGGAAAAGTGGAATCAAAGAGGATCTTTTGAAGGGATATTTGACCTCGAGAAAATTGGGTTGATTGGACATTCTCTAGGCGGGGCGGCTGTTTTCAATGTCGCTGCTATCGACAATAGAGTCAAGGGAGCTGTATTGTTGGATGCCAGTATGCATTTGATTGGCGACGTAATGCCTAATGTACCGATCTTGAACCTTCGTCAGGAAGCTGCATCTTATGAGGAATATTTAACGGTAATTGGAGATGACCAGGAAAAAGCAAGATCCTACCTAATGAATCAACAGAGGATGTACCGCATGTTGCAGTCAGGAAGTTTATTTATGAAAGTTGTTGGCGCCAACCATCTAACTTTTTCTACCTTAGGGACTTTGATTTTTGGAACTAATCCAGTGGTATCAGATGCTATTCTGGAAGCAGTTTCAACATTTTTTGAAGGGCTTTTTAATTCAAGAATTAAACTTCCAGGGCAAAGGATTAAAAATAAAAATTTGGTAGAAATCAATGGAAGCGGACATCCAATTCATAATCATAGAGATTGATAGGAGATAACCAATGAACCCATTTTATGCGTACCACATTGTAACGAGGCAAAAAATGCATCTCGGTCAGGTAATTCACTTTGATGAAAATCAAAAAATACCTTGTATCGATTTTTCTTCGAGCGGGAGCAATTAAATACCAAAGGGGAAGACTTTTTCAAAATCATGTATGGAAAGTATTCAGCAGAAGGACTGGCTTTGAATAAAGAAGATGCAGATGTGGTTGTGAGGTATGCGGATCAAACGATAAGAGCCATCAGAGAGACCATTGCAGAAATGGTCAGGTTGCAGGAGTTTCCGGAATATCCGTCCCGCCTGTCATGCTTATATGCATCAAAAACATATGGAGAAGCCTTGAATTGGAAGGAGTTATTTGATTCGTACAACCGCAAAGTTTTGCAGATTGTGAAATTGAAAGTTGATGGCTCTTCCTTTGAAGGTGATGGCAGTCTGCTGCCGAAAGAAGATGGACTTCCATTTGCACAGAAAATTGAGCAGGCAAGAACATACTGGAAAGGGAATGTCCATAATGAGCTGCCAGAGCTGCTGATCAATGGAAAAATTGAAGTGGTTGAAATAATAGAAGATTTTACTCGGGCCGAATAGTTTTCAACAGATAAGAAAAGGGGAACTCACGTGGACAATAAGATAAGAAAGTCACAAACAGATAGGTCTATAACCGGCGTTTGTGGAGGCATAGCGGAATATTTCGGTATCCCTTCTTTGTTCGTAAGGCTGATATTTATTTTTTTGCCTGCCAATATTCTTGTCTATATCATTCTTGCAAATACCATGCCGGATAGTCCTCAGGGTTTATAACGTCTTGGGCATTTGCAATCAACCACCATTCAAGCCATCCTTGAATGCTATTTTTCTCATATTCAAGCATCACTTGATACACAGAATTGCGGCAGCTTGCTAGAATGAAACCAAATAATAGAAATGGGGTTGGATGATGTTTGATATGAGAAGAGTGGGGAAGCAGATTGCCCATCTAAGGAAAGAAATGAAAATGACCCAAATGGAGCTGGCGGAACAGATGGGTGTCAGTTTTCAAGCCGTCAGCAACTGGGAGAGAGGCGAGACGATGCCTGATATTTCAAAGCTTCCTGACCTGTCGCGTATTTTCCAGGTAGAGATCGATGAGATTCTTACTAATGGAAAAGGGACTCAGTTGGTAAAAGGGGTAATTGAAAATATGGATGACACATTTATTGAAGAGTTGGAGAATCCGAAAGAGGAATTTATGAATGCTGCACCTGTCCTTAAAATGGAGCAGGCGGATTCGATCTTCAATCAATTGAAAGCGGAAATAACGATAGATGAGTTGTCCATCCTTGCGCCGTTTATCAGCCAGGACTATATCGATGAGTGGGCCGCAAAAGAATTTGGTGAAAACGGAATATCCTCTCTGGCCGCTATTGCTCCTTTTTTAGGTCAAGAAAAAATCGATGAATTTGCTGTAAAGGATTTTGAACAAAAAGGCATAGCAGAGTTAAGCAGCATTGCACCTTTCGTCAGTCAAAATACTTTAGATGAATGCGCGAGGAGCAGCTTTGAGAAGGAAGGAATCTCTTCCATCGTAGCTATTTGTCCATTTATCGAGGGAGAATTATTGAACGAGCTTGCCCTTGAGGCGATAGCAGCAAAAGGAATCCAAGAGATTGCACCAATTCTCCCGTTCTTAGATTCAAGGGATTTTAAGGTGGTTACCAAATAGATGGGATTTTCAAAAACACATTCAGTCGGTGGATGTGTTTTTTATCATTTTTCATAAGTCATGCTGCCATTATCTTTTGTGTCAATTTGCGTGTCTATGTCAGTATCTTTCTTGGCTTCCTTACTGAATTTTAACAAAGCATAAACATTATCAGTTTTCCGTGATGATTTGGATAGCTTATTGTTAATTTCATTCAAAAGAATCAATCCTCTAAACAAACAACCAACCACAATTCCAAAGGCTATCAAGGCGCCGAAAAACGGTCCCATTAGTATTAAGAGGTAACCCAGGATGGTCCCCAAAATAATTAATACCAGAAGATTCATACCAGCCAAATCATACACATCCTTCGTTATTCATACATAAATTCCCATTAATCATAACATAGCCACTAATCATTTTCTGAAAATTCCTTATAATTTTTTCTATATTTTGATAAAATTAACAATAAGTAACTAATATAGGTTTCAAAAAAGAAAGGAAGTGCTGCAGATGATGTACGACAGCTTCCAGGCAATACTATATAATTTCTTGATTTGGTGGATTATCTGTTTGATTTTTCAGCGGATTACCAACAGATATCCAAGTCCGAATTCATGGAAAAAAGATGTGCTGATTTCTTTGATATACAGTGTCGTCATATTAATTCTTTTCCCGCTATTCTGGAAAATGTTTAGAGGATGACGAACTACTCTAATGAATGGGTGATAGGGTCATGGTGATGAAAATTCTGCTCATCATACAATTTTTCATCATTCTTTATTTAGTGAAAAAAATAAAGAAAATCGAGAAAATGAGCGAACGGCAGCAATCGGAAACGAATGAAATGATAGTGCTGTTGAAAAGGGTCAGTCATGGAATGAAGAACGATGAATAGACAGGAACAGACAACATTGAAAAGTGATATTGATCGGCATTTCTTAAAACTTGCTTTGCAAGAAGCTGAAAAGGCATTATCGGAAAACACTTATCCGGTTGGGGCGGTCATTGTTGATGAAAGAAACAACATCATTTCCAAAGGGCGAAATAGGGTACACGCTCAGCAGGATCTAACAGCCCATGCCGAAATCGGCGCCATTAGAAATGCAGGTCCGCTAATTTTAGAGGGAAAAACGCAGAGGAAACATTTCACCATTTACACCTCACTGGAACCATGTCCTATGTGTACAGGTGGGCTCTTGTTTGCCAATATCAAAAGAGTAGTCTGGATTAACAATGATGATGAAGGTTTCGGCGGATATCGAAAGCTAAGGGATGCCAACATCTTTGATAAGCGATTTCATGAGGTGGAAGTCATGGAAGAACCATTCCATGATTTAAAAGTAAAACAAATGGCATTGTTGGATGAATGGGAACTGAATCCGAATAATATTAAAAATCTTCGAAAATCCGCCAATGTACAATAAGGAGGCAATCTATTGAAAAAACTCGCACTGCTTCTGCTTGTAGGCTGCTTAATCACTGGATGTTCCCAGAAGGATTCCAAGGATGAGCGATTGAGCATAATGCAATCCGGCAGCCATGTGGCCATTGTTGAAGGAGAGGGGCTTCTTGCTCCGAGAGTCTGCATCCAAAATAATCAACAAGAAAAAAAGACACTCGAGCCATTTTTAATCTCGTTTGATGTAAGTGACAAATTAAAGCCTTTCATCAAGGAAAACTACATGCAAACACTCGACAGCCGAAATATGGTCAATGAGAAGGATACAGACTTTTCAGAGGCGCCCCCGAAAGGAAAAACGTTTTGTACAGGAATCACAATGGAATTAAAAGATCTCAATTCAAAGGAAATGAAGAAGATGATTGAAGATGGTGCGATAAAAGCATCCATTACGGAATTGAATGGCGATGTGATCACATCCTATTCGCTGACGAGCCCAATCATCGTACATTAGAAGGGAGGATGAAGGTGTGGCAAGAGCTTTATTAAAAGGAATGGAAGGAGTCTTCATCCCGGTAAAAGATCCGGAGCGGTCGGCCAAATGGTATGAGGATGTGCTAGGATTCAACCTTGTATATATTGAAGAAGAGGCTGCCGTCATGAGAATTGCGGAAGGGGCACAGACTGTGGTATGCCTCGTCCGGACGGAAAATCATGCGCCGATGAAGTTTCCCGAGAATCGTTTTGGCGTAGGGAAGTATTATAATTTCATTCCAGAAGATATAGATGAGGCGCATAGAGTTCTACAGGAAAAAGAGATAAATGTTACGCCAATCGGAGGAGATGGCAGCGCGAAATTCTTTACATTCTATGACCCGGACGGAAATCCATTAGGGGTATGCCAGTGAGGGGGAGATGAAATGATATTCACTTTGAAACTGATTTTAATGATACTTGGGTTCATTGGATTGATTGTGGTTATTAATATGGTTTTGCGTAAGATTTTGAAGGCAGGTAAGAGATCGAGGTCTACTGACTACTATGTGAACGATAGGCATAGAAGGATTAATAGAACGATTCAATTTTTGGGTCTGGTAATTTTATTACTGCAGTTCATTTTAGTCCTAAAATATGACCATCTATATGAGTCTTGGTATTTAAAACCCTATAATCTCTTTTTACTTTATCTTATTTCCTCTGAAACCTTGCGGGCCGTAATGGAAAAGATGTATGCAGAAAATAAGAAAGCATACCTTGAACTACGTTTCAATTATTGTTCACATGCACGATGATTGGTGTGTTGTACTCCACCGATTTCTTTGGGTGGTTTGGGTGAGGCTGTTCCAGCGGCAATATAATGGCATCCTAAAATTTAGAATGTACTGCATTTGGAATGAGCATAAGGGGCGAGTGGGGTGACTTTTGAAGGAAAAGTGATTTTGGTTACCATCGGAGTTTTTGTAATTATCATGGCTTTCCACATGGTTATGAGAAAAATTTTGAAAGTCGAAAAGGAGAGCTGGTTTTCGAACGACTATGTGAATGAGGGGCATAAAAAAATTGACAGGACTATACGAATTAGCTGTCTTGTTCTTATTTTTGTCCAATTCATTATTCAAGCGGAATATGGCTTTTTCAACTTGGCTTGGTATTTGAAAATACCTTATCCAGTGATTCTGTATCTTATAGTGTCCGAGATAACAAAGGTCGTAATGGAAAAAAAGTACGCCGAGAATAAAAATAAATATCTCGTGACAACATTTCAATTATTGTTTAATTACATTTTGATATGTACTTTAATTGCAACAAGAGTTTTTGGATGGCTAGTTTGAGGTTGTTCCAGTAAGGGAGGGATTACTATGACTTTCGGAGTAAAACTATTTTTAGTGTTGCTTGGCATCTTTATAGTGATGTTTGCTATCAATTTGATTTTGAGAAAAATATTTAAAGTCGAAAAATCGAACTTGTTTTCCTATAACCATGTGAATGGTCGGCATAAAAAGGTTGACTGGACGATTCGGATCAGTGTGATGGTGCTTATAGTCATTCAGTACGCTTTCAATGCAAAGAATGATTTTATCAACACTCCGTGGTATCTGCAGACATATAGCCTCATGTTCGTGTTCATTGTTATCACTGAAGTTGTGAAAGCCTTTATGGAAAAGAAGTACGCCAAAAATAAAAATCAATATCTAGTGACTGCGTATCAATTATTGTTTCTTTGCATCCTCTTAGGTGCAATGTTTTCCACACATTTCTTTGGCTGGTTCGATCAGCAGATGAATATCCCTTCATAGGTTACATATAAGACGCGCGGTTTAAAGGAGTGGAATCCTCCTCAACCGTGCGTCCTTTAATTTTGAATAACAACGTCAGCCTGCACTAATGGATTTTCTGCCTCAACATAATAATCCTCCGCTTTCCAATACCGTTTCTGGAATTTTTCAATCTTCCTCTGAGTCTCTTCACTCTCACGGCTAAATCTCTTTTCTCTCGGACAATCTACATATATCACCCGATTATAAAAATGTCTCCATTCTTTTCTCTGCAGAAAAACGCCTTCTATAATAATGAGGCAAGTATCCGGCAACTGAATGGTAACCAGTTTTTGAGCATCGGAAACATCCTCATACTTAAGCAGCTGGAGTTCATCCGCATCTCTCAGTTTTGCGTAAAGGTTTTCTTCCAGCCACTTCACATCCCATTGCAAATGATAATACTCATGCCACTCATCAAAGCCGGTGTTGTAGCGCTTTTTCCTTTCCACAATGTAATCGTCTATGTGAAAAAGACAGACAGAAACATTCCTATCCCGAAGTTCCTGCACAATTTTTTCGGTCAATGTTGTTTTGCCAGAGCGGCTCAGGCCGTCGATTCCAAGAATGAATCTTTGGCCATGTTCAAGAGTCGGGATGGTGCCCATTATCTTTTGTATGATGTTTAACCGATTCATTTCATGTTCTCCTTCATTTTACGGATACTCCTACATTCTCTTTTTTCAGTATAGTATCCTGCTAGGCATCATTCTCATTTTCTATGAAAAAAGTTAATTGACCTATTACGCTGCCTGTCCCAATCGAATATAGTAATAGCAAGCCAGACAGATTTGGCTGAATGTTCATTCACTCATTTCAAAACAGTGATGCCTTGCTGGGGGCAAAGCTTTAAGGGAGATGAACGTTTTTTGCAAAGCAACAAGAGAAGTCGTATGCTCGGCCACCACCACCTAAAAAGTTACGTGCGTTTGGATTTATTCAAGTTTTAAATTAATAGATGATTGATAAAGCAGTCTGGAAGAAGGAGAACTTCTGGGCTGCTTTTTGCGTTAATTGAACGATTTTCTAAAGCGAGAAGGGATAGGAAGGGTGAATATGGAAGTAGTTCTTATAACTAAATGAGGAGTTGAATACAATGGCCAAAATTACACCATTCTTAATGTTTCAAGGAAATGCAGAAGAAGCGCTCACATTCTATATGGATGTGATTTCAGAATCGGAAATCCTCCATATGGAACGGTATGGTCCGGACGAAATGGGCAAGGAGGAAGGGACCTTGAAGAGTGCCACCGTTACATTTAAGGGGCAGGAATTCATGTTTTTCGAAAGTCCCATCAAGCACGAATTTGACTTCACCCCGTCGTTCTCCATTTTTATTACGTGCGATACAGAAGAGGAAATTGACTCGTACTATCAAGCGCTCAGCCAAGATGGACAAGCATTGATGCCCCTTGGCGACTATGGATTCAGCAGGAAATTCGGCTGGGTCAATGACCGGTTTGGAGTCTCCTGGCAGATGGAATGGAAGTAAGCTATATGAAAAAATTAAATAGTGCTATGTCTCAGGGGGAATCGTTTTGAAAGTATTTCTAAAAGTTTTGCTCATCTTCATTTTTGCGTTTGCCGGCTGGTTTTTGAATAGCTTTACAATCGATCAATTTGATAGAATTGGCAATTTAACTATGCACGGTGCCGGGCTTGTCTGCGTATTCTTTGCCATGTTTACAGCGTTGAATTTATTTGATAAAGAAAACAGTTCAGGAATGATTGAAGGCGAGAAAAAGAAGCGCGGGATCGAGTGAATAGCGTTGCAAGTGTGATTAAAGAGCAGAATAGTGATAGGAAATTAATGAAATGATCTTCTCAGGAGCGCTAGATGGGCAGAATGCTGGTTGATAATGAGGGAAGTGTTCTTTTGGAGGGGAATATGAAGTGAATTAGATAGAAAAACGGGATGGATTCTACTTATCGATAGTCTCTATGCGCGAAAAACCTTTGCTTATGCGCCGCATTTCGTGGTCTATGCGCCAGAAATCCTTCGCTATGCGCGGGACTATGCATCCTATGAGCCAAAAACAGCCTCCTATGCGCCAGCGGCAAATTCGCCATCCGAATGAGCATAATCCGCCGACAAACCTCGACCCTATCCGACAAAAACCGGGGCGTGACAGGCACCTTTTAGGCACTTTTGAAATACATCCCAAATAAAAAAAGACCACCTCAGGTCTTTTTTTATCACTTATCCAAACGCCCTTCCACCAGCTCCCGTTCAAGCCTTGAGATTTTGGCCTGAATCCTTTTGAGGTTTTCCTGCGTTTCTCGGATCTGCTGCTGCACGGCCGCTTCATGCTGTTTCATCATCTCGATCCGCACCGGGGTGTTCCCATCTTCGCTCATGGACCAATCGACGAACTGCTTGATTTCTTTGATCGGCATACCTGTGTCCTTCAGACAGAGGATGAGTTCTAAAAACCTTAGTGTATCTTCATCAAATACCCGGTCGCCTTTTTCCGTGCGTTTCAAAAAAGGCAGGAGCCCCTGATTGTCATAGTAGCGGAGCTGGGAGATCGACAAATTCTTCATTTTCGCCACTTGTCCGATGGTATAATTCATTTCATTTTCCTTTCGGCATTACCAAGGAATGATGCCATTTTTATTTAAGATTTTACCATGATAATTGGTTTCGCTTAAAGCGTAGTCCACAATAATTTCAGCACCTTCTGCAGGGGTCTTGCCGCCAGGGGCATTCCCGTTCAAATCCGTGGTTGTGAATCCAGGCGTCACACCGAATATTTCAGGACCATTTTCTCCGAATTCTTTGCTGAATGCCAATGTCAGTGAATTAACAGCAGTCTTCGAAGAGTTGTAGCCCAAAAGGTTCAAAGGACCAGCCTCGCCGTTGTCAAACATCGTCTGGGACGCCATATCAGTTGTCAAATTGACGATTTTACCGCGGGCCGCTTTTTGAACGAGCGGCAAGAAAGATTGAATCATTTGGAACGTTCCAAAGAAATTGACATCAAACCCCTGGCGAAGTGCTTCCACTTTCAACTTGCTTGGCTTGATATTGAAGTCCACGGCAATCCCGGCATTGTTGATTAACAAATCCAAGTGGTCCGTTACTTCTTGAATCTGTTTGAATGCCTCTTGGATGGATTCCGCATTCGAGATATCCACAAGCACGAGCGATACATTTGGAAGTCCTAAAGACTCGATGGCTTTCTCACCGAGCTCCGGATTGCGCGCTCCCAAGAATACATGGTAGTCCTTTTCTGCTAATTGGCGAACGGCTTCATATCCGATCCCTTTATTCGCACCTGTTACAAACGCATATTTTGTCATCATTATTTCCTCCATTAATTACGATATTTTGTTGATAAATTAAAGATACAACCTAAACCTGAGTTGAGGTCAAGGGGTAGGAGTGAAAAATTTTGACTAAATAAAAAAAGACGTGGAGTCCACGTCTTTTCCATCTTGCTTATCTTCCGAATGCGTCTTTTACTTTACCTACATGTTCTTGCGCTTTTCCTTTGTCTTTATCATGCTCGCCTTCAACGATCTTTTCAGGGTCGTTTGTCATTTTGCCCCATTCTTTTTTCATTTCGCCTTTCGCCTGGTTACCTTTTCCTTTTAATTGATCTTCTTTACCGTTGCCATTCATTTAAAATCCCTCATTTCGTTTTATTTTTTGCTTAGGTATTAAATAGCCGTTGAGGACGCCTGATAAACACATTAACGTAGGGTAACATTTACCAAAAGGAAAGTAAGTTAGGGAAATGTAAAATATGGGTATACTAATTTGATGCATATTAAGTAAAATAGAGAAAAGGTTGTTTATATAGGGAGTTGTGGATATTGGAGTTTCAGAACAAAGATCCTAAGAAAACCGTATTTAAAGAGAAAGTATTAAATAGTAAATTTGTTGTCTATACCATCATTATCTTCATATTAAGTATGACGATCCTGGCATTGTCAAAAATCGGATTTGTGCTCGTACCGTTCATCATTTTTATACGGACGATCTTCCTTCCGATGATCCTCGCAGGAGTCTGCTTCTATCTATTTAACCCGATCATTGATTTCCTGGAGAGGAAAGGCTGCAAGCGGGTTCTGGCCATTGTCCTCTTATATGTGGTCATCATCGGCGCCATTACCGTAATCGTGTCTTCCGTCATTCCTCCATTGAAAAATCAGATTCAAAGCGTTGTCGACAACGTACCGGATATCCGGAAGGAATTCAAGGATTCAATCCAGACGCTCTCACATAATCCATATGTTCAGAAGGGGCTTGAATCGGCCAATACGAATATCGATAAAATGACCAAAGACGTTACAGGCTATATCCAAAAATACGCGTCGGGCTTTTCACACGGGCTGATGACGTTTGTCGGCACGGTGACTGAAATTGTCCTTTCCGTTGCGGTCCTGCCGTTCCTATTGTTCTATCTATTAAAGGATGGAAAAAATGTCCCGAATTACATCTCGAAGTTTCTGCCAAATAGAAGCCGCGGGGAGGCCAAGTTGATTCTGAAAGACATGAACCATGCATTGAGCTCCTATATCAGGGGTCAGATATTTGTCTCATTATGTATCGGGGTGCTGCTTTTCATCGGCTATTTAGTCATTGGCTTGGACTACGCCTTGCTGCTCGCCGTCATTGCGATGGTCACCAACGTGGTTCCGTATCTCGGACCGTTCATCGCCATCTCACCGGCATTTGTCATTGCCGTCATCGATTCGCCGTTCATGCTGCTGAAGCTGGCCATCGTATGGGTCATTGTCCAGCTCTTGGAAGGAAAGCTGATTTCGCCGCAAATCATGGGACGAAGCTTGGAAATCCATCCGATCACCGTCATTTTCGTCATCTTGACTGCCGGCAACCTGTTCGGAATCGTCGGAATCATCCTCGCTGTTCCGGGATACGCTGTCTTGAAAGTAATCATCACACATCTCTACCAATTCATCAGACTGAATTCTAAACTGTATTCAGACCGGAAAATTGAAGTGGATGATCCAGTAGAATGATAAATGCCTGTCCTTATTGAAAAGGGACAGGCATTTTTTTATGAGTTCAGCTTCCATTTCTTTTTA
Organism: Falsibacillus pallidus; assembly: GCF_003350505.1. NCBI lineage: Bacteria > Bacillati > Bacillota > Bacilli > Caryophanales > Bacillaceae > Falsibacillus > Falsibacillus pallidus. Next base: position 22,727 of record NZ_QQAY01000015.1, on the reverse strand, counting down.
AAGCCCACCAATACAACTCCGAAAAGGATGCCGATACTAGTTAGCATAGTAATATGAGATGAAATGATTCCATAAACAACTCCGATAAGCATCAGGGTTAATAAAACTAGCGCCAGCTTTTTTGACATCTTGCATTCCTCCCATTTTATGTGTAATTTATCTACGGATATAAAAGGAAAAAGTTTCAATTTATAGGGAAATTCATAACGGATGTTGCCCTAGTGTATTCTTTTGAGCTATGATAGTATGAATTGTTACTAGAGATAGGGTGGATGATAAAATGATTAAAATTGAGATACCAAAAGTAGATGTTTCCATTACGGAAAGACAGCAAAATCCAGCGGACAATGAACCTGTAATCAAGTCAGTGCAAGGGTTCATCGACCTTCATAAAATTCCAAGGGACAAAGGCGGCATCATCTTGTTTTATAACATCAACGACGAGCTCTTGTTTGTCGGGAAAGCAAGAAAGCTAAGACAGCGTGTTGTTAAGCATCTGGAAGACAACGTGTCCCCATTGAAAAAATACCGTGATGAAGTGTACCGCATTGACGTTATGATCGTCGACGAAGCGATGGACCGTGAAATCTATGAAACGTACATCATCAATGAACTAAAAGCAAAATACAATATCGACAAAGTATTTTACAAATAAGAAGAGAAAAAATCGAGTATGCATGAGCATGCTCGATTTTTTTAGTTGTGGAGGGGAATTCCGTCTTAAAATGATGGATTCCCGTTCTGGAAATGAAAAAAATGAGCCGGAATTGATTTCTGTGATAAAAATGGCTGGGAAACATGGGTGATTTTCTATACAGTCATGTTATATGCGCCAAAATTGGTTGTCTATGCGCTAATTTCCAATTCCTATGCGCGAGAAAACCATCCTATGCGCCGCTGCAGCCCGGCTATGCGCCAAACGCCACTGTCTATGCGCCAGCGGCAAATCAACCACAACCATTTGACAAAAACCGGGGCGTGACAGTCACCTGGAACTTCATTTTGTGTAATGAGGATTGTTGAATTTATGGAATATTTTTGAAATAATGAGAAGCAGGAGGTGATTGGTTTGAAAAAAGGATTATCATATTTAATTCCACTATTCGTTACAACACTGGTTCTTTTTTATTTGGTGGCTGGCTGGTTGTCAACAGATCATCCAGCAATCGTATTCTTTCTCGCAATGATGTGTGCGGATAAAATCGTTGAAAAAAATGGATGGCTGATTGAATTTTATGAAGAAGGAATCTCAAAGAAGCCTTTGGATGACATGAAAAAAGATCGATGAGTAATATTACTCCATCGGACCAATAATCCTTAAGCACTTTCCAGTATAGGCATCCAATTGGACCATCGGCGTCATCGGGTTTTTGCCCTTCAAATCAGCTGTTACGGACATTTCTCTTTGATTGGTCAATTGGTTGAAAAAACCCTCTTTGGCCTTAATAATCATATAAAACGACTTTAAATCATCCAGACTTACATCAACAGGGGTGATCTGCCACTCTTCAGGTGGATGTTTAATACATTCTATCGTTTTCTTCTCAGCCTCCAGGGAGGTCATTACAGGTTTTTGATATTCAAAGGCAAAAAGTATAACGAGTATTACAACTAACCCCATGATTATTTTTTTCATCTAAGTTCTCCTATGCATTTATTCTTTCGGAACCGATTGATTCTGCTTATTCTGATGATAGATTTTCTTCAGCGTAATATTGATATTATTCAGTGCAATAAGAATTAAGCCGAGCATCGCAAATGTAACGATTTCACCTGTGAAAAAAGAAACGATCCCCAAAATGATGAAATAGAGGCTGTACCACCAGCTGCTCATACATACAACTCCTTTATGTAAAGGGTATTTATATACTTTTACAACAAACGGTTAAAAACCTTTATTATTTTGAATTTAGGATTCGAAATGCCTAAATAACAAATCATTCAGGAAAGAAGAGGCAGAAAGAATGAATGAGCAGAGCTCTACCAATAAAAAGGCATGGGAATATCGTGCATACGAATTTTGGGAAAAAAGAGACGGTTCTCCACAAGAAAAAGCTATGGAAATAATAGAAAATCCTTTAGCCAGCTTAAAAAAACACCAACAGTTTTTCCACATGATTGATGGGATGAAGATTGCGAATATATGTGGATCAAATGGCAGGAAAGCAGTCCCACTGTCATTATTGGGAGCAGATGTAACTGTTTTTGATATTTCAGAAGAGAATAAAAGATATGCTTTAGAGCTGGCACAATGTGCAAATACAAACATTGAGTATGTAATAGGGGATATTTATGACATTGACCTAGACAGATATTCACATCTCTTTGATATCCTCTATTTAGAAGGTGGAGTTCTTCATTATTTTAATGACATAGAGAGGTTAATGAACATTCTTTTCTCTATTCTAAAAAGCGGGGGAAGAATGATATTAAGTGATTTTCATCCTTTGAAAAGATGCATAGGCAGGGATAATACAATCATTCATGGATATTTCGATGAAGAGCTCCATAACGGTGATGTAGCTTATAAATCATTTTTTGATGCTGCAGAACATGATTCTTTTCCAGAGGTGTCCCTGCGCTATTATACATTAGGAGAGATCATCAACTCAGTTATTTCAGCTGGTCTTACTTTAAAACAATTCGAAGAGCACCGGGTATGGAATGGTGAAAATATACCATGGGAATTCACTATAATAGCAGTGAAATAGGCGAATGTTTTTGTGTGGGATGTGAATGGTATTGGAACAACTATTAGTAATGTCTCACACTTTTTCAGCACAATAATTAAATTTTAATTGTTTGATATAAAAGGAGTACACAAATGAAAAAATTTTATGTTGCATCAAGTTTTCGAAACATTGAGCAAGTAAGATCTATTAGTGGGCAATTAAAAAATAAGGGGTATGTCCAAACATATGATTGGACAGATAATAGCCGAGCATCAACAATTAAGGATTTAAGAGATATAGGAGAAAAAGAAAGAATCGCAGTAAAGGATGCAGATTTTATAATCGTACTTCTCCCGGCAGGCAAAGGAAGTCATATTGAATTAGGGATTGCATTGGGTCAAGGAAAACCAATCTTTCTCCATTCACCTGATGATAAAGTAATGAACTTTGAAACTACAAGTACGTTTTACCATGTGTCTGGAGTTGAAATCGTGATTGGAACTACTGACAGGTTATTCGAAAAATTGGAGGAGGAAAATTATATATAAATACCTATAATGACGTGAATGACTTAAAGGAAAGGAGGAAAACCATGCTCGAAAGAAAATTTGGAAACCGTCCAGGGTGGCAGAGAATCTTAGAAAGAAAATATGCACAAACCTATTTGAATACGAACGAATTTAAGGGATATATCACGCTGTTAAACACAATTAAAGTAAGTGAACCACTATTCAAGAAGTACGGGGAACAGGATATCTGTATTGTTGATGATGGCTACCTGTGGCTGCAGCAATTTCCTATGGGGAAAAATCATGCCGTCACAACCATGTTTGATGCAAATGGAGAAATAATTCAATGGTATATCGATATTTGCCTCGAAAATTCAATTGAAAACGATCTCCCTTATTTGGATGATTTATTTTTGGATATCGTCCTGCTTCCTTCAGGTGAATTAATAGAGAAAGATGCTGACGAATTGGAAGTTGCCTATAACAAAGGAATCATAAATTATTCCCTTTATGACTTGGCTTGGGAAGAACAAAAAAGGATTAAAAAACTAATTACTAGCGGGGATTTTCCGTTGATTCGATTATCTTCCCAACATAAAGAAATCTTGCTGGATAAATTGAGTTAACCTAATAATCCAAATAGAAAAGGAGGACTCTTCATGGAAATACAAGCGGTTTTCATAGACAGGGACGGAACTCTCGGCGGCAGCGACCGTGTCATTTATCCAGGAGAATTTGAACTTTTTCACGGTGTGGCTGAGTCAATACAGCAATTGAAAACATCAGGAGTACTCGTTTGTTCTTTTACCAATCAGCCTGGAATTTCAATAGGAGAGGCAACTTTATTAAGCTTTGAAAAGGAACTTGGAAATTTTGGATTTGATAAAATTTATGTTTGTCCTCACCAGCATTCTGAGGGCTGCCATTGCAGAAAGCCATCTCCAGGAATGCTAAAAAAGGCTGCTGAAGAGAACCAAATGAGTTTAAAACAGTGTGCAGTCATCGGGGATAGATGGACGGATTTATTGGCTGCACATGAGGCAGGATGCAAGAAAATCCTGGTCAAAACAGGGAGCGGAAAAGCAGCATATGAGCAATACATAAACAAGGAGTTCCATGGTAAGTGGGCTGAAGTAGAGCCGGATTTTGTGGCTGAGGATCTTAATGAAGCAATTAAATGGCTTTTGACATTCAAATAAGATTTGGAAAGGAGAATATATGAGAGTATCAAAAATTCGTCCTATTGTTATATGTCCATTTAAGAAAGATGATTCAATCGTGGTCATCGAAGGGTTTGACGAGGTGACAGGGGAATATTTTTATCGTCCGATCGGCGGCGGTATAGAGTATGGAGAAAGAAGCTCCGCAGCATTAGAACGGGAAGTGCTTGAAGAAATTGGTGCACAAATAACGAATGTAAAATACTTAGGAACCATAGAAAATATTTTTGAATTCAATGGCAATCTTGGACATGAAGTTGTATTTGTTTATGATGCCGAATTTGTTGATAAGAGTTTTTATGAAAACACGTCCTTCATAGGAGAGGAAGACACCGGACATACCTTTAAATTGATTTGGAAGCCGATAAGCGACTTTACCAATCCTAAATTCAAATTAGTTCCGGATGAGTTATTCGATTTAATTAAATGAAGAATGGGGCTCCCCAATCAAGCCCCATCTAAATTCCCCTAACCAGATAATGATAGTTCTTTCCATTAATCATGATAGTTTTCCTCACCCGGAAACCAAGCCGCGAATATAAACGCATGGCACCCGTGTTTTCTTCTTCAACGTTAAGGGATACGGTAGGATAGCCGCGCTCTTTGGCTTCCAACAAGGCGCATTCGATAAGTGCAGTCCCGATTCCCCGTCCGCCATGCTCAGGAGACACACTTAAAGTATCTATATAAAAATCCTCCAAATCTGCCTCTTTATCTGTATCTACACCTTCATCCCCAAATTTGCTCTGTAAATGCGCGATTATCGGCTCCTCCAGTTTCTCCGCGTCTTTTCCATGATACAAAATGATGATTCCGACAACTTCTCCATCCTCAACTTTTACATAACTGTTTTCGAAGCTGAGCCTGTTGCCTTCACTCTGAAAAAACGCTGCAAGCTGCTGCAGTATTTTGTCTGGGTCGGTTTCCCCCGTCAAAGCCTCCCCGATATCATGAATGGCATCGTATATGAGAACGGCTGCCTGTTGGCTGTCCTTTTTGAGTGCTTTTCGAATGGTCATCTGTAAAACTCCTCATTCTTTATTCTTAATATCTAGAATAACATGACTCATCCTTTCATAATGTCACAAGCAGTCATGCGTAAGGATGGGAATGCAGGAATATGAATGAAAGTAGCAGCAATTAGAGGAGGGGAGGCCAGAATGCAGGAAGGCTGAACCGGATTAATAAGAAGTATGACCCTTACAATGTGTTCCGGTTCCCGCAGGCAATACGATAATAATAGGAAAAAGCCTGACTCTTCATCAGGCTTTTTTTGAATTATGCACCCGCTGTAGATGCAGCCGCCGTTGCTCCTGACACTGCTGCAATGCATGCAGCCTGCTGTGCCTGGATCAGGGCTTGAATTGTGGAATGAAGGGCCGTTGAAAGAACAGTGGACTCTCCAACTTTTTCTGCAATCAGCAGTTGGATGGCCATAACAAGATTAAAATCCTTTTGCCATTTGAAATCTTTTTCTGCATTGAGCTGGTCAAAGATATCCACTACTTGATGCAGATTGACTTTCGCCTGATCCAAGAATGCCAGAAGTGCGATATGAGGGTAATGCATAGCTTTCGGCTTGAGTCCGCTTTCCTTCATTAAAGAGAACATCTCTTGGCATCTGCTCACAAGCGTATCCGGATTTGTCTTGCCTTCAAGGGAAAGGATATGGCTCATGCTTTGCAGTTCATTGCTCTTTCTGAAGCCCGCTTCATTCAGTTTTTGGTAGAAGGATTCGATTTCTGCCATCATTGCATCCTTCTCCAGCTCCCTTTGAGCAAGGAGCATGGCCAGTGGGTAGTCATCCATGCCCGTGAAGAAGAAGTGGTTGCTTTTCATGCTTTTATAAATGTCATAAGAGCGGGGAATCGCATCACTGGCATCTTTTTCTCCTGTCAATGCAACCATCGCCGCGATATAGCTGAAGGTGCTCCGGTGAAAACCAGCTTCGATGACGGAATCATAAGTTTGAATGAATTCCTTGAAAGCAGCTTTCGAATCATCAAATTTCGTATCCAGCATCGCCGCAAATGTAAAGCGATCGTTTCCTTTTAAAGTGGAAAACAAACCGACTTCTCCTTTGATATACTCCACAATTTCATCATATCGCTTCAAATTGAACTCTTTCTCGTTCGCAACATACAGAGAAGCAGCCATCATTAAAATTCGATTGTCGGAAAAGCTCCATTTATACTTCGTTTTCAACTCATGAAAGATCTCTTGGTACGCTTCAAATTTATGCATCGCTTGATTCATCATCTACACGTCCTTTTTAAAGGGTTATGACAATTCTACGGATGGATAAAGAAAAGGTTTCATCTCGATATGATTTAGCCCTACGTCAAGTGGGTATACTACTAATAAGAAGACGTTTTGGAAGAAAAAAATAAATTTGTACAAATTATGGGTAAATTTCGAACAAATTATGAACACTTTTTGTCTATTTTGTGTTATCATAATAGTAAGAAAATTCTTTCATTACTAAAAATGGAGTGATTATTGTGAAAAAGATGTTTACACCATCAATGTTGTTGCAGCGTTTTGGGGTATTTTCCTTTTTCTTCGGTATTCTAGCCACGGCAGTTACAATGTATGATTTTAGTGATAAAAACATCTACTTAATGGTTTCTATAGGCTTTATTGTCGGCGGTGTTCAAACGATGATTATCGGGGCTGCCTTCCAATCCATGCAGCAGCATCCGAAACAAGAAAAGGTAAGAGAAGATGTATTGGATAATATGAACCCTTCTCAGGTATAAAAAATTATAGAGAAAAAACAAAAGACACGTGGATAAGCAGATCCATGTGTCTTTTTGTGTGCATTGGAATGGTTTCTTAAAATATACATCCAAATCCCCTGTAAAACCGCCTCCTAAACTATCCGAAATATAGAAAATTTCAGTCAATAATCTTTCCAGACGTATCCTTCCCAAAATAAATATGGTTGACATTGAAAATTATTACAATATAGTGACATCTTTTTGAACACTTTATTAATGAAAATTTGTCATTTTCGTTAACATCACAAATTTCCATCCCAAAAACACCTCAGAAAGGAGTAAGATAGTATCACAATCGATAGTTTGTAAATTACACAAAAACACTATTTTATTGAGCGGGTGTTTAAGAGGAGATGACTTGCATTGAAAAAACGTGGTTTGCTCAATGGAATAAAAGTTGCTTTACTTGCAGCAGCGACCGCATTGCTTTTGTCTGGCTGTGACAGCAGCTCGATGATTGTATTGGATCCGAAAGGGCCGGTTGGCCACACGGAATTAAAACTAATTATTTTATCGGTAGTTCTTTGCGCAATTGTCGTTATTCCTGTACTGGGGATTCTCGTATATATTATCCTCCGATACCGTGATAAGCCGGGCAACAAGGCTCCTTATCAACCGGATTGGGATGACAGCAAAACCCTGGAGGTAATTTGGTGGGGAATTCCGATTGTCATTATCGCAATTTTGGGTGTGTTCACAGTTAAAGGCATCCATACTTTGACAAAACCGCCTGTACAAAATGCCAAACCAATCACAATCCAGGTAACATCGTTGGATTGGAAATGGCTGTTTGAATATCCTGAACAAGGAATTGCGACAGTCAACCATGTTGAAATTCCAGCAGGGGTGCCAGTTCAATTTGAATTGATGGCTGACGGCCCGATGAACTCATTCTGGGTTCCACAGCTTGGCGGACAGGAGTATACAATGCCTGGTATGGCTATGAGACTCTGGCTTCAAGCGGATGAGCCTGGTACGTACTTCGGAAGCGGAGCGAACTTTACAGGTAAAGGATTTGCCCATATGAGATTTGATGTGGTTGCGAAACCGCAGGCAGATTTCAATAAGTGGGTAGAGAAAGTCAAGAAAACGTCGCCTGCTATGACAACAGATACTTACGCTAATTTGAAGAAAAAAGGATTATCAGATGTTAAATACTTCTCATCATATCCGAAAGACCACTTCAAAAAAGTGCTTAATAAGAATGGCGGTCAGTACATGAAAATGAACGACAAGAAAAAAGACGACAGCCAATTCCATGAAATGAAAGATATGGAAGATATGAGCGATATGTCCGAGATGGACATGGATCATAACTAGAGGGGGAGGAAGACAGAATGATCGATAAAATAAAAGACTTTGCCTCTCATTTCTTTGTAACAGGAGATCCTTTGATCTACGGAGCAGATGTTTCCATCGGTTTGTCCATGGTTGCCATCTTCTTCGTGCTAACCTATTTCAAAAAATGGGGATGGCTTTGGCGTGAATGGTTGACGACTGTTGACCATAAGAAAATCGGTATCATGTATATCATTGCATCATTATTGATGCTTTTCCGCGGCGGAGTTGACGCCCTTCTCATGAGGGCACAGCTTGCACTGCCGAATGTGCATTTCCTGCAATCGGAGCATTACAATGAAATCTTTACAACACACGGTACGATCATGATTCTTTTCATGGCGATGCCAATGATGTTCGGTTTATTTAACATCGCTGTACCACTTCAAATCGGTGCACGCGACGTTGCGTATCCATTCTTGAATGCATTCAGTTTCTGGATGTTCTTCGTAGGTGCGATGCTATTCAACTTGTCATTCGTAATCGGGGGATCCCCGGATGCAGGATGGCTTGCGTACCCGCCATTGTCTGAGCTTTCAGGCAGCCCGGGTGTGGGAGAGAACTTCTATATTTGGGGCATTCAGCTTTCCGGTGTAGGTAGTTTGGCTTCCGGTATCAACTTTGTTGTGACAATCTTAAAAATGCGTGCAAAAGGCATGAAGATGATGCAAATGCCTTTATTTACATGGTCTGTATTTGCAAGCTGTGTAACAATCATTATCGCATTCCCTGTATTGACAGTTACATTGGCACTACTATTCATCGACCGTTTTGCCGGTGGACACTTCTTCACAATGCTTCATGGCGGAAACCCGATGATGTATGTCAACTTGATCTGGATGTGGGGACATCCTGAGGTTTACATCGTTGTCCTTCCGGCATTTGGTGTATTCTCAGAGGTTGTAAGTGTATTCTCTAAGAAAAGAATTTTCGGTTACAAATCAATGGTCTTCTCTTTGATGATCATCAGTATCTTGTCTTATTTCACTTGGGTCCATCACTTCTTTACGATGGGAGCAAGCGCCAACGTCAATGCATTCTTTGCGATTACGACTATGGCCATTGCCATCCCTACAGGTGTTAAAGTCTTTAACTGGCTATTTACTATGTTCCGCGGACGCATCCGCATCGAACAGCCGATGCTCTGGACGCTTGGTTTCATCCCGACGTTCCTTATCGGGGGAGCAACAGGTGTCATGCTTGCCGTGGCACCAGCGGATTATCAATATCACAACAGCTACTTCTTGATCGCCCACTTCCACCAGGTTCTTATCGGTGGTGTAGTGTTCGGCTACCTTGCAGGTATTTACTACTGGTGGCCAAAAATGTTCGGCTTCAAGCTGAATGTTAAATTAGGCCTTTGGGCTTTCTGGCTTTGGAATATCGGATTCTACGTATGCTTCATGCCTCAGTACGCTCTTGGCTTCATGGGTATGACACGCCGCGTGTACACTTATGGCTGGGACATGGGCTGGGGTCCATTGAACCTAATCTCTTCCATCGGTGCCGTATTGATGGGAATCGGGTTCATCTTCCAAGTATGGCAGATCCTATACAGCATCAAGTACGGAGAACGCGATACAACAGGCGATCCTTGGGATGGCCACACATTGGAATGGACGATTCCATCTCCAGCACCTGAATATAACTTTGCAATAGAACCAATTGTCAAAGGTCAAGATGATTTCTGGAGAATGAAAAAAGAAGGCATCGTACCAATGACAAAAGAAAGTGAAATTAAGCCGATCCATATGCCAAGGAATTCAGGAATTCCGTTCATCATGTCCTGGTTCTGGTTCATTGCCGGATTTGGATTCACTTTCGGATGGACATGGATGATTGTCGTTGGATTGCTTGGAGTTGCAGGCAGCATGCTTGCACGTTCCTTCACGAAAAAACTTGATTACTACATTCCTGTAGAAGAAATCAAGGAAACAGAAGCTAAGTTTGGGAGGTTGGTATAATGTCTCAAGCCATTTCTCATACAAATGACCATCATGAAGAACACGAACATCATGAGGATTTAAGCGTCCTTGGATTCTGGCTCTTCCTGGTATCAGACGTTATCTTATTCGGAACAATATTTGCTACATTCATGGTCCTCCGTTCACATTTTGACGGAGGCCCGACTGGAAAAGAATTATTTGAAGCACCAGGCTATATCACAGAAACATTCCTATTGTTAACAAGTAGTTTCACAAGTGGACTTGCAACGCTTGCATTGAACAAAGGAAAAGTCAATCAGCTGATCGGATGGCTGGTTGTCACTGCCCTTCTTGGATTGGGATTCATCGGCTTTGAGGTCTCTGAATTCGCCAATATGGTATCTGAAGGTGCTACAATTTCCCGAAGTGCATTCCTAACGGCGTTCTTTACACTCGTTGGAACACATGGACTCCACGTTTCAGTCGGTCTTTGCTGGATGACAGCCATCATGATTCAGTTGAAGCGAAATGGCATCAATGCATTGACAACAAGAAAAGTAACTCTTGTTTCATTGTACTGGCATTTCCTTGATGTCGTTTGGATCTTCTTGCTTACAATCGTTTATCTTATGGGGGTGATGTAAGATGTCTCATCAAGAATCACACGGTTCAGTCAAATCTTATGTCATCGGCTTCATCCTATCCATCATATTGACGATCATCCCATTGGTCCTTACGCTAAAGCATGTGATCAGCGGAACAACATTGATCGTATCAATCGTTGCAATGGCAGTCCTGCAGCTCTTGGTTCAACTATTCTTCTTCATGCACATCAGAGAAAAAGATGGGGATAAGCCAAGATATAATGTTTGGGCATTGATTTTAGGATTATTCATCGTTTTCGTCATTGTCGCAGGATCCATGTGGATCATGACCTTCAATGCGCAGGTAGCATAATAAAATACGTTCGACAAAAATCGGGGAGTGACTGTCACTCCCCGTTTTTTCTTTATTATTTAAACGTTTGATTAGGAAGTATGGGAGCATAATTTTTATGTACATACTAAAAAACAGGAAAAAATATCCTTGCAATAGAACATTTGTTCGCGTATAGTGAAGTTATACAAAAATATTGAAGCAAAGGGGTAAATGCAATGATTAAACCATATTTGATGTTTGACCGCAGCTGTGAAGAAGCATTCAAATTGTATGAGGAAGCATTTGGGGGAGAAATTATCGAATTTCAAAAATATGGAGATATGCCGCCGAACCCTAATTTTCCGGTAGCAGAAGAGGATAAAAGCCTCGTGCTGCATGCTCAGCTGAAACTAGCTGAAAATGGTTATATCATGGGATCTGATTCACAGAGGGAGCAAACTAGTGGAGATAATTTTGCCATCAGTGTGGAACTCAATTCAGAAGAAAAAGCATTGCATGCGTGGAATCTGCTGAAAGAAGAAGGCCACGTACATATGGACCTTCAAGCAACTTTCTTCGCCAAACTCCACGGCTCCGTGAAAGACAAGTATGGTCATACGTGGATGTTTACAGTGATGTAAGCATCCCAAAAATAGCGAGCCGAAATGGCCCGCTATTTTTATAATGCTTCCTTGATAACTTTCTTGTAATAGACGACAGACAGCATTCCAAAGATGGAATACAAGGCCGTATAAAGCACCATAACGATAATCATCGGCGTCCAGACTTCCGCACCGAATAAGAACCATCCGGATTGAACCGCAAAGTAGCTGTGAAGAAGTCCGATAATCAATGGGATCCCGAAGTTGAATAGCTGCTTGCTGCGAATGCCCTTGATTAAGTCACTTTGAGTAAACCCAAGCTTGCGAAGGATGGTATAGTTCGGCTTTTCTTCTTCGCTTTCATCCATCTGCTTAAAGTAGAGGATGCAGCCTGATGTAATCAAGAAAGTGAGTCCAAGGAATCCAACGATGAACATGATTAAACCGATGTTTCTTTTCTGTTCGTCCTTGATATCAAGCTGGGAGTCATTCATCCATGCTACATCCAAACCTAGTTTGTGGAAGATTTTATTGGCTTTTACAAGCTGGTCAGGATTGTCGATGGTCACCCCGATATAGGTGTTCGATTTCTTTTGAATAGAAGGATCCATCTCTTTTTTTAACTGTTGGAAGAGGGAATCATCAAGAATTGCGACAGGAGACCCTCCGCCAGTATAAAATCTGGAGATAGGATATTCATCCCTTAATCCCAGATAGTCCAGTTTGTATGTGCTAGTTTTGCTTTTTAATTCTGTCTTTCCGGACTCCACCAATGGCATAACTTTTCCAAGCAGGTCGCTGTATCCGGTTAGAACTAATTCATCCTTAGCAACATTTACACCTTTTACGGACTTTTCGCTGATGGCCGAAGTAGGCATGGCGTCCATGCTGGCGTTAAGAGCGGCAAAATCAGAATCGGTGAGCTTGTCAACATCTAAAAGTACTTGAATGACATCAATTCTCTTTTGGCTGTATGGAATTTGGTTCTTCTCCAATGCATCTGTAAATCTATCGAAACTCTTTTCATCTGTGAGTGAGAAGTCAGTCGGCACCTGATTTTTAGCTGTTTTTTCAGCTGAATAGTATCCAATATAGCTCAAAGACAATAACCCTATCGCCAGTGCAGAAACCGTTGTGATGATTGTGAGCAGAAGGGCATTGGATTTCATTTTGAACATGATGGACGAAAGCGACAGCACCTCATTAATATTCAAGTAGCCTTTTTTCTGCTTGCGGATCATGTTGAAGATAAAGCTGACAGATCCTTTGTAGAAAAGGTAGGTTCCTATAATGACAGATCCAAGAATAAATATCATGGCTCCGTATAGCTCTGGCATTGTTGTATAGTCGCCGCTGAATAGCTTCGAAGAAATATAGTATCCTGCCGCAACGAGAAGAATCCCGATAACCCCAATGATGATACCCCAGATCGACATCTTTTTAACCTTAGTCTCTGTCGATGATCTCACTCTGAACAAGGAAAGGATGCTCTGCCTTTTAATAAAGATGAAATTCATGATCATGATCAAAATATAGATTCCGCAGAACACCAGCACCGTCTGAAAAAAAGCATGTGTTGAAAAGTGAAGGGTGGCAATTGCTTTAACACCTGTTACTTTGAAAAGAATCATAATGATCAGTTTGGAAAATGAAAATCCAATAAGAATCCCGGCAATCATGGAGCCGAAATAAAGAATGAAATTCTCCAATGTTAATATCCTGAAAATCTTATTTTTTGTCATCCCAATCAGCTGGAATAAACCGATCTCCTTGCTTCTCCGTTTAATAAAGAGGGTGTTGGCATAGAGAAGGAAGACAGAAACGATGACAACCAGCAATATGGATGCTGCCCGGATGGCTGCTCCTCCTTTGATGGTTCCTTTAACGGAGTCCATCGATGAATCATATTGCAGCGTCACAAAGGCAAAATATAAGCCGACGCTGAAAATAAGAGCAAAAACATACAAGAAATAGTTTTTCAGATTCTTTTTTAAATTCCTTATTATCAACTGATTAACGTTCATGCTGCACCCCGCCGAGCACCCCTTGAGTCTTAATGATGTCTTGGAAGAATGGCTGGCGTTCTTGATCGCCTTTGTTCAATTGAGTATAGATCTGGCCATCTTTAATGAAAATGACCCGGCTCGAGTAGCTCGCCGCAACTGGATCATGCGTCACCATCACGATGGTAGCTTTGCGTGTTTTGTTCAAAGACTTAAGCTTATTCAAAAGATCCGAAGCTGACTTAGAATCCAATGCACCGGTCGGCTCATCGGCAAAAATGATGCTTGGATTATGGATGAATGCTCTGGCAGCAGAAGTACGCTGTTTCTGTCCACCGGAAATTTCATTTGGGTATTTGTCTTTTAACTCAAGAATTCCCAGCTCCTCAGCCAACTCATTGAAACGCGAATCCGCTTCTTTTCTAGGTGTTTTGGAAATGGATAGCGGCAGCAGGATATTTTCCTTCACCGTGAGGGTATCCAGCAAGTTGTAATCCTGAAAAATGAAACCAAGATGATGCTTCCGAAACTCAGCCAGCTGCTTCTCTTTCATTTTCGTCATTTCCTTATTCTCAATCTTAATAGAGCCCTCGCTTACTTTATCGATGGAGGAAAGAACATTGAGAAGTGTTGTTTTTCCGGAACCAGACGCTCCCATGATGCTAACGAACTCCCCTTCATGAATGGTAAGATCAATGCCTTTTAATACCTCTTGTTTATTCCATTTGTTCCCGTAGCTTTTATGAAGTTTTACTGCTTCTAATATCGTCATAAATGAAAAACTCCTTTGATTTGATACTTTTATTATAAAAAGCATCCACTTCCTTTTCCTTTTATTCCACGAACAAAATAGAAAAGCATGTGACATTATTGTCACACGCCGTGTCATTTGGTTGAATGTGCATTCTGAATTCCCCGAATCAGATGCCTTCCATGATTCCTACAAAGTCATTCTTCCGCGGGAATACGAGGGAGAAGGTTGTGCCTTCCCCGCGAATCGAGCCTGCCTGTATATCAATCAGCAATGGTCCAGCAGCTTTCTTGGCCAAATATAGTCCCATGCCGGTCGATGCATTATCATGGTGGTCCACAGTTGAGGTGAAGCCTCTTTCAAAAATACGCGGCAAATCTTTTGCTTCGATGCCTCGCCCAAAATCTTGAATACTTAAAATAGTCCGTTCGTTTTCCATCCTGCTCTTAATCATAATTTCAGAAGCCTCGCTGTATTTTACGGCATTTGTCAGCAGCTGGCGAAGGATGAAGGCAAGCCATTTGGCATCACTAAGGACTTCTGCTTCAACTAAATCGAGGTCAAATCCGATTCCCTTTTGGATGCACCAGGATTGCAGCGTTTTGAATTCACCGAATAGAATCGATTCCAAATCAACTTTTTCAATATAAAGGTCATTTTCAATGAATGTAATCCTTTTTTGATGAAGCTGCTGATCAAGCAGGAGGTGGATTCTAAGCCACTCATATTTCAACTGGGATTTCAGCATTTTGTCTTCCATTCGTTCAATGATGAGGTGCATCGCAGTTAATGGGGTTTTGACCTCATGAATCCAGGAAAGCAAGTCGTCTTTTTCCTGTTCCATCGCTGTACGGATATCAGATGAAGACTCCTTTAATAAATCTGCTTGTTTAGAAAGACTCTCTGCCACGATTTTTTCAAAGGGTGCTACTGGATAGTCCAAATCGGTTACATTCAAATTGTTGTCCCATTCCTGAAGCTTTTGATAAAACTTAACTTCCCTCTGATAGCGAATGACG
The DNA here is from genome assembly GCF_003350505.1 of Falsibacillus pallidus. Classification (NCBI taxonomy): domain Bacteria; kingdom Bacillati; phylum Bacillota; class Bacilli; order Caryophanales; family Bacillaceae; genus Falsibacillus; species Falsibacillus pallidus. The sequence goes on along the minus strand of NZ_QQAY01000015.1, from coordinate 6,990 downwards.
ACAAAGATGATAAACAAGAGTGAAGAGAGGAAGACCATATACAAAATTGGAGAAAGAGGGATCGCTTCATCCAATACGGCTACAAAAATAAAAAGAAGTTCCATTGCGATGACGAATAGCAGCCAGCTTTTTCTTTCCCATATGTATTTCCGGATCATGATGGTTCCTCTTCGATGGCAATATAGCCTTGACCCACTTTTGTTTCTATAAAGGTCCCAAGACCGATTTCCTCCAGTCTCTTGCGGAGGCGGTTTACATTTACAGTCAAGGTATTGTCGCTGATGAACCGCTTATCATCCCATAGACTGTTGATAAGATGGTCCCGGCTCACGATTTTATTCTTTTGATCAATCAACAGTTTTAAGATAAACATTTCATTCTTCGTCAATTCAACAGATCCTTCGTCATTTGAAACCGTATTCCGTTCGTAGTCCACCGCAGCGCCGCACCATGTTTTGAAGCTGACTGCCTCTGTATTGTAATTATAAACGCGGCGAAGTACGGCCTGTATTTTTGCAATCAACACGTCAAAGTGAAAAGGCTTTTGGACAAAGTCATCTGCACCGAGCTGCATGGACATCACCATATCAGTGGGATGGTCCCTGGAAGAAAGGAAAAGGATCGGGACGTTCGAATGCGACCGAATCATCCGACACCAATGAAAGCCATCGAATTTAGGCAGTTGAATATCAATGATGACAAGGTCAGGCTTGATTTCGGAAAATTCCTGCATGACATTCCCGAAGTCAGAGATGCCAAAGACATCATAGGACCACTGGGATAGCCGGTCTTTGACCTCGTTAAATAATGTCGCGTCATCTTCAATTACTAATAGTTTAAACATTTATTTCACCACATTTTGAAGCGTCTGCTCAAATTGAAGCAGACGCCAATTTCGTTAAAGCGAATACGAATAATACTCCTGTGCATGTACGGTTTTGAAGCCAACAGACTCATATAATCCAAGTGCATGATCATTTTTCGTTTCAACTTCCAAGTGTACAGATCTGCCTTCAGCAATGTGATCGTTGACAACTTTATTCAATACTTTTCGCCCGATGCCTTTACCGCGCTGTTCGGGAGAAATGGCAAAACCATAAATCCAGGCTTCCTTGCCGCCTTCTTCAAGAGATATTCGGATTTTACCAATCGTGCTGCCATTTACGTCAATCATATAGACCTTGGTGTCTGCCCGATTGCTTGTCCTTGACTCCATTTCCCGTGCATCTGCCTCGCTCACTCCAAAACCGGTTACGCTTAAGTGCACCCTTGCATCTAAGTCTTCCGGCACAGCCGGACGAAGCGTGAATCCCTCGGTCTCTTTCAGGGGCTGCTCTTGCCATTTCATCTGATGTTCGGAAAATTTATGTTCCGCACCGACACTTTTCACAAATGATTTTCCAGAAGCAGAACCAGCCGGTGTATTCAAAAGGATGCGTTTAAAGCCGTTGTTTTTCACTGATTCCATCCCATCATGGAAGAGCTTTTTGAAATGGCCTTTACGTCGTTCAGATGGTTTGACCATCCCGCAGACTTCCACTGTTGAACCAAATCCATATAATCCAAGGAATCCAATGAGTTCATCGCCTTCATAATAGAAAAAGTCCAGCTGATCAGAATTCCGTTCTTTCAGCATTTCCCAATTCAGTTTTAGTTGGATGCCATCGTGGGCTTCACACTCTTTTTGCAGCTTTTCAATATCTTTCAGTTTTTTGCTTGTCAACATAAAAAGTTAGCACCTGCTTTGTTTATAGAATTCGTTAAACTCTATAAACTTCGCTGCATGGGCAGGAATTTCCTTTTTAAAGAGAGAAGCTTCTATTATACTATATTGAAAAATTTGGTTTTCGCCTTAACCTGAAAGGGGACTTATTCATGCGAAAATTGACAATGACCGAGACTCTGTTGGCTTTTTTGACCTCAATCATTGCCTTTTCTCAAGCCTATAACCACCAAAGGGATGGAAGGATGCTCCTGTCTTACGTCTTTTTAATCGGAGGAGTACTTATCGTCATTTTATATGGAATTGCATTTCTTAAATATCAGAAGTCGCAAAAAGAGGAGCGGTAAAGATCGGGTTATTTGCAAACATATTTTAGAACTTCATCTAAATAATTTTCAATGGGCTGTCCCGAATTAATAACCAAGCATTCTTTATTAGATGGTTTCTTGCTGCTTGCTACGGCATGATAAAAAGTTTCTTCGGAAGCAATTTCTTTTATTTGGCTGATTTTGCGATTGCGAGTTTTCAATCTTTCATTTATGAGATGAAAATCGTCTACTAAACATTCTACATATTTGTATTCAGCACCGTATTTTTCAGTTAGGTCCAACCCTTTTTGAACCATCTCTGAATAAAGGCAAGGACTGTCAAAGATCACATTATGTCCTTGTGAGAGATGGAAATCTATTAATGACCAGTCGATATTGTAAGAGATTTTCCCGGCAACCTTTGCTTCGATACTATCGTTCATGGATTCCAACAGGGCAGACTTTACAATATCATGGTCGACGATAACAGCACTTGTTTCCTTTGCTATCAATCTTGCAAGAGTGGATTTACCCGAACCTGGAAAGCCCGACATTTGAAGAAAAAACAATTCAATTCTCCCCCTTCTTAAGCGGTATCAATACCATTATTAAACCATAATATTCCACTTTAGTGAGAGTACCTGCCGTAAAATCGCATAAAAAGACCGGATGACCCCCATTTACTCGATTACAATTGAATAAAAAGGGGGCTTCAAAAATGGATTTTATAGAAAAGAAAAAAGATTCGTTTACGATAGTGGGCTTCAGTGCACCAGGGACTTGGAACAGTAATGTGGTCCATCCCATTCCTGATTTATGGAAGAAGGCGTATAAAGTTTTTGTAGACCAAAATCCTGGACATATAACTGGAGTTTGCCTGCCTCCTCGCAGCAATGATTATTTTTACACGTGTGGTGTTGAACTGGATCAAGTGGATTTTAAGAAAATAGGGGAAGGGATGACGGTTCATATTTTCCCGGCTCATAAATATGTTGTTTTTAAACATAGAGGGAGTGCCCATGAGATCCCTGAAACGTATGGTGAAATATGGGGGATTTTTGATCAGGATGGATATTCAATAACAAAAGGAATCCCTGAGATCGAAGTAGTCCCACTGCAGCTCTTTGGAAAAGAATACACAGATGAATACGAAATGGATATCTGGATACCGGTAGATTAATTTTTTGAAATTAAAGTGAACCATTCTGCGATGCCGATTGTATAGCTAATGAAAAACAAATTAAATGAGGTGTTTCTATGGGGATGGGATGGATGGTTTCGCTGATCGTTACGGTTGTAATCATTGGGTTAATCATGGCGGTCATGCTGCCGATGAATCAAAAATATATCGTAAAAGAGAACGGGAAAATCAATTATAAAAAGACGAAGATATTCCTGCGGTGGAATGTGTTTGATACGTTGACATTGGGGCTGGCAATCTATTCGATTATCTGTATACAGGTCTTAAATATGCTCATTTCCTTTGGGGAAGACAGGGAGAATGTCTATGTCCAATTTTTCACCAACCAAGGACAGGTATGGACGCTCATCTCAGTAATCTATTTGCTTGTCCGCATTTCAAATACGCTGAAATCCATCAAAGCAAGATGGGGGGATTCCATTGAGTGAGCGGGCAGAGGAATGGATGTACGCCTACCAGAGCGGGGACACGGAGGCACTGGCCCACCTGTATGAATCATTCAGAAAACCTTTGTATTGCTTTGTGTTCCGCTACACGAGAGATGAACAGCTTAGCATCGATATCGTTCAGGATGTCTTTGTGAAAATTCAGTCCAGCCGGCATGGGTTTGATTTAAGCAAAGGGAAGGTAAAATCATACCTTTTTCAAATTGCCTACAACCATATGGTCACGAAATTGAATCGGCGCAAGAAGTGGAGGACACTCCTGCCTTTTCTTGCACCACCTCCAGTGGAATCGATACAGCAGGATGACCGGATGGCTGTCCAGGCTGCGGTAGCCGAACTTCCAGAAATTCAACGGGCGGTCGTTCTCTTATTTTACTATCATGATTTGAGCCAAGGCGAAATTGCCCAGATCCTTGGAGTTCCGAAAGGGACAGTTAAATCCAGATTGCACAGCGCCATTCAACTATTAAAAAAAGAATTGGGGGACTTCGGATATGGAGCAGAATCCATTTAAAAATGATCATGATCTGAAGAGGAAATTGGACCAATATGAAGTGCATGTACCGGAATTTACCATAAAATCTTCCAAGTGGGACAGACTGATTTATTTTCTTGCCCAGCCGGCGAAAAATCCTCTTGAGCGGATTGGATCCAAAAAGCACGGTTTCCTTTCCATGAAGCTTTTTCCGCTTGGTGCCATGGTTATTGTGTCCGTTGTTGAAGGGATATTATTATTTTTCTAAAAAAGGATTTCCTCAAGTGCACGAGGAATTCTTTTTTTTGCCCGGAAAATGGAGTTTGATTGATGCAGTCGTCTAACACAAAAGGTGGAATTTTCACATATTTTATAGTAAGCCAAAGGAAAGAAAGGGAGAAGAGAATGGCTCTTAATCCGTGTCAATTAATTGGGCCATTGTCTATTAGTTGCTATTTAACTGATTCCACAGGACAAAGGCTCAATCCCTTAGATGAAAATTCCATTAGATGTGAAGAAGTTGTACAACCTTCAGGACGAAAAGAGACCGTCGTTCGAATACCGAATGGAACTGCAGCGGTATTACAAAAAATCAATTTATTAAAAAGCGGCTATATAGTAGTGGAAGTAACCGGCGCCAATGGATCATGCACGACGGAGCCGATTCCGTTTAATATTGACGAAGAGGTTCTGCTCTGTGCACCAACAGGTACAACCGTTGATTGCAAGGTGACAAGCTTCAATTGTTTTTCCACCATTCAATGTTCAGGAGATACGCTCAGACAGCTTTCTGTCTTTTTGACTATTTGCCAGTCCATCAAAGTAACAGGAGATACAACGATTGAAGTTCAAGCAGGGCTGTGCAACCCGAGAAATGAAATTCTGACTCAGTGCCCACCCGTAAGAATCCCTATGTCCTGTCCAGTTGTGTTTCAATCGACTGAAACAGAGAATACCAATCAAAACGATGAAATAATCAAAAGGGAACTTCAGGTATTTGAGGATACCTGCATCCGTGCTGAAAAGGTATACGATTGGGTAACGCTTCAAGCAAAAATAAAACTTTCCCTGACAGCGGGAGAAGTTTTCTTTAACTGCACTCCAACACGGATCCTGGTATTTGGAGGAGAGAATGCTGGTGCTGCCATTAATGAAGTCGATGAGTATTTTTGCCAAACAGATTCATGGACCACAGTATCTCCAATGCTTGGTGTCAGGGAAGCACAGGCTGCAGGGCTACTGAGAAATGGAAAAGTGATCGTTAGCCACGGTTTTTCGCCTTCCGCATTTACAGGTGTGGCAACTGCGGAGTTTTATGATCCAGAAACCGATACTTGGACGGCTGCCCCAACCGCAAATGTACCAAGAGGTTCACTGGGAGGCGATGTGTTGAATGGATTGTTTTACACCGTGGGAGGTACGAATGGTTCTGGTGCAGGGGTGTTGGCCACTGTAGAAGTTTTCAACCCTGCGACAAACACTTGGTCACTAGGTACGCCGCTTCCTACTCCAAGGTCGGAACTTGCCGTTGTCACGTTGAATGGACTGCTGCATGCAATTGCTGGCTTTAATGGATCGGTGAATCTTGCAGATCATGATGCTTTTAATCCCGCGACAAATACATGGATCACACTAACTCCGCTGCCTCAACCTCTATCATTCGTTGCAGCCGAGGCGTTCGGAGGTAAAATATATGTCTTTGGTGGTAGAGACCCAGATGAGCCTGTAGCGCCAGATACGTTTCTTAATGATCCCGGAGATCCTGCCGTTGCCGTAGACACTGTATATATTTACGATCCTGCCACCGATACATGGTCAACAGGTGCACCAATGCCCACAGCCAGATGGGGGGGCAGCAGCGTGTACATGTGGATCAGAAATTTTCGTCATGGGCGGATTTATCCCTCCGAATAACTATTTAAACGTAGTAGAGGCTTACAATCCAGCCACCAATACGTGGAGAACAGTAAGTTCCATGCCTGTTTCAAGAGCCGTCTTTCCGTGTGTTTCTTTATAGCCTATTTTTGAGAGGAAGAGGGTTGCATTTATCTAAACCATCTGTTATGATGAATCTACAATTATTTTTGTTCGGTCTTTTTCGCCTTTGAATTCGTATTGAGCAATAATAGTAATACATTGTGGATTCAATCCACGCAGGAGGTAACACACATGGAACAAGGTACAGTAAAATGGTTTAACGCAGAAAAAGGCTTCGGATTCATCGAAGTTGAAGGTGGAGACGATGTATTCGTACATTTCTCAGCAATTCAAGGCGATGGCTTCAAAACTTTAGAAGAAGGTCAAAAAGTAACTTTCGACGTTGAGCAAGGCGCTCGCGGACCTCAAGCTGCTAACGTAAACAAAGGTTAATTAACCTTTAAAAAGACTCCCTTATGGGGGTCTTTTTTTATGTGGAAATTTGGAGCGATGGGACGATATGTTGTTGAAATTGCAATGGGATGTCTCTCCAAAGATCTTGGAGAACAAATCGGCTCTTCAAAATGAATGAAATGTCCCTTTTGCATTGCTGGAAGGACAAAATGTGAAGAAATAATGAGCAAAATGTCTTTAGTAATGGACAAATGAGGAACAATAGCATGGAAATCATGGCAGATGCCAATGCTCAACGAGCTTTATGCGCGAAAAATGTTTGTCTATGCGCGGCCTTACATGTTCTATGCGCGAAAAACCACCCGCTATGCGCCGGCCCAAGCAGTCTATGCGCGAAAACCGAACTCTTATTGAAGTTAGTATAAAAAGTGGACACAGGTAGTGGCGTCATGTTTAAATCTATACAACTATAAAAAGGGCGTGTATAAACGTGGCGAAAGATCAGA
>NZ_QQAY01000014.1 GCF_003350505.1 Falsibacillus pallidus | reverse complement strand
AGCTTTCATTCAAGTCGTCTATATATGGAAAAATTTTGAATAGTCATAGGGTTTTCTTACTATCACTGGTTTACGTACCTATTTTTTCTTGTTAACTTGACGGCTATGGGGACAGGTTCCTCGTCCCAATTGATGGGACAAGGAACCTGTCCCCTTGTACCTATTTGATTTTTTTCATAAAAAATATTGCGAAGTAGTTTTTTTTTTCATCCCACAAATCGTATACTTATATTAATAAATAAATTTTTGCGGAATGGGATGAGGAGCATCTGGTGAATACATTCAATCGATTCTTCCAAAGCAATACGTTCAAAAGAATTTTGATCTTTTTGGCGATGGCTCTGGTGTTATATCTGTTAAAAGACATGATCAATTTAATATTGTTTACGTTTATCTTTTCCTTTTTAATGGATCGTTTAGTGAACTCCATCATGAGAAAGATTTCGATCAACCGGACATTGCTTGTGATTATTTTGTACACCTTTATTGTCGGGCTGCTTTCTTTCGTATTCATTAAATATCTGCCGCTTGTTATCAATGAGATTCGACTGCTGATCAAGCAGCTTACAGATTTTTATTCAAACGTCCCTGATGACTATGGCTGGTTGAATTATTTCTTGCAAAAGGTAGAGGCTACAAAGGTGTCCGGCTATATGGAACAAGGATTTACATTCTTGATCAAATATTTCTCAGATGTGAGCCGTGTCGGGCTTCAAATACTCTTGGCCTTGCTGCTCAGTTTATTTTATATGCTGGAGAAGCCGCGCATCATCCGGTTTACCGATAAGTTCAAATACAGCAAAATGGCGCCAGTATATAAGGAAATTGCTTTTTTTGCAGGGAAATTTGCAGGTACATTTGGAAAGGTCATCGAGGCGCAGATCATCATTGCTTTAGTCAACTGCATCCTGACGACCATTGCTTTATGGATATTGGGCTTCCCACAGCTGGTGGGGCTGTCAATCATGATACTGGTTCTGGGGATCATCCCTGTTGCAGGGGTCATCATTTCCTTGATTCCATTGTGCATCATTGCCTTCAGCATAGGGGGCATCGTAAAAGTCGCTTACATTGTGATTGCCATCATGATTGTCCATGCGGTTGAAACTTATATCCTCAACCCTAATTTGATGTCATCCAAGACGAATCTACCTGTATTCTATACGTTCATTGTGCTGATTTTCTCTGAACACATTTTTGGAATATGGGGATTGATCGTCGGAATCCCGATTTTTGTATTCTTTCTGGATGTCTTGGATGTCAGCAGTCCAAGAAAGCCGAAAGAATTGTAAAGTAAAGGACCCTTCAACGGGTTCTTTTTTATTTTGGAAACTGTCTACGCAGGGAATCTTTAGGGTATTAAAAAAGAATAATAATGGACAGCAGCGAAATGGGAAAAGGATGGTTAGAGATGAACACTTTTCGAGGGAATGAGTGGACGTGGATCCGCTTGGATGTGGATGAAAAAGAAAAATGCCGGGATTATATTGATCCTATGCATTGGCGCAGATGCCGGGAATGGTTTGATGGAATAGGCATTGCTGATAGGAATGACCTCCGAATGGTGACAGAAGTCAGTGGGCAGGAATGTCTTTTCGGCTCTTTTGTGTACCGCCAAGACCTGCATGAAAAAGATGATTTCACCATCCTGCATTTTTATCTTACCCGCAATACGCTTGTAACCGTCAATCTCAATCCAGCGCTCATCCAAAAGACCAGCATGGATCAAATTCTCCGATTGGTAAAATCAGCTGAAGATGCCATCGATGCTTTCTTTATTTTGCAGGGAGAGTTGATGAATGAGTTTCTATACGGAATTGATGAATTTGAAACAAAGCTGAGAGAGCTCATCTGGAAGTTTTACAACGATAATGGGACGCATATTTTAGAACAGATCCATAAGCATCGGCATGAACTCCTTGTGTTAAAGGGATTGATTCATTCGGTGAAAGAGAATCAATTTGCTGTGGAAGAAGCTTTTTTAATTGAGTCGGGCGATAGGGTCGGCCACGAACGGACCGCGAGAAGAGTCAAAAGAGGGAGCACGCTAATTGCAGGGTATGAAGAAGAAATCGAAAACCTCTATCATTCGGAGGAAGTCGTCAGTTCCTATCGAGGCAACGAAATCACCAAAGCCCTGACCATTTTCACCACTATATTTACACCAATGACAGCTCTTGGCGCCATTTGGGGAATGAACTTCAAGCATATGCCGGAACTGGATTGGAAGTATGGATACGCTGCTTCACTGGTCTTGATCTTTGCATTGACCGTCCTTATCTACCTATTCCTGCAGCAGAAGGGATGGACCGGCGATCTGCTGAAGAAAAAGAAACGGAAATCATTTTATAAATAAAGGCTCTTTTCTCAAAGTTTGTTGCATTAATACAGGATAACTTGTGTAATCTATGCAGGGAATTCAGCTAGAAAAGAGCCTGGATACTCCATTTCAACGCGTAAAAAAAGTATTTTGACGTTAAAATCGGCATTCAGATTTTAACAACAATGTTTACGAAAACAGCCTAAATGAAAAAAGTCCGGCCAATTTTGGCTGGACTTTAATTGTTCAGGAATCGATCGAGTGCCACCGTGTTTTTTTGAAGATTTTCCGGTGAAAGGACTAAAACGTCGCTCAACTCTCCGTTAATCGATATTTTTTCATTGGTAAAACCATTATTCTCTGGAATCCTTAATGTTTCAAAATTCCGTTCCTTGTCGCCTAAAAAGGAGGTAGCCACTGAAAACAGCAAGGATTTTGGCAGGTTGGTTTCGATGTACGGCTGGACAGTCCCGATCATACTCGGGATTTTCATGATGCCTGCTGCACTTGTTATTTTGTCGGAAAGAATCTGTAAGACTTTTTGCTGTCGCTGAATCCGGCCGAAATCACTGATGGCATCATAGCGGAAGCGGACGTATCCCAACAGTTCTTTTCCGTGAAGCATTTGCTTGCCTGGCTGAAGCGTCAAACCTAGTCCGTGTGACATTTTCTTCTCCACATCGATTTGAACCCCTTCAGGAAAGACTTCATCAATGACTTTTGCAAATCCTTTAAAATCAATCAAAGCATAGTATTGAACATCGATATCGAAATTCTCTTTTAATGTTTTCCTCAAAAGCTCCGGTCCGCCATAGGAATACGCGGCGTTCACCCTGTTTTTTTCATCATACCCAGGAATGTCTACATAGGAATCCCTCATGATTGAAACAAGCTTCGATTTCTTTGTATCTTGGTCATACTGCGCCACCATGATGGTATCTGTACGGGAATTTTTTTCTCCACGCGAGTCTATCCCCAGTAATAGCACATTGATTTTCCCAAAGTTATTTTCAACACCATTAAATTCTACCGGTTCACTGACTGTGTTTGTTCCGGTGCTGGCTGATTTTAGTGCGGTTTTATAGTTCCAATAGGCATACGCAGCGGTGCCCATAAACAGGATAAATACCGTCAAAAGCGTATAAAGGACAATGCGGAGCTTGCTTCTTTTTTTCTTGCTGAATCGTGTTTCTCGATTGGGAGTATTCATCAAGTCAATCCTTTATTTATTGATTTGAACCTATTAGGCTCTATAGATTAGACGCAATGAAAATGAAAAATGTTACAAATTTGATAGATTTTAAGCGCAGCGGATATTAGAAGTGTTTGCTCAACAGATTCTCAAAGTTATCCGGAGTGCTTGGTGAAATCAATTTTTCCCCATTTTCGGTTATGGTCATCTGGTGGTCAGTCAATGTGATCCTCCCGTTAGGAGTTGCCTTTGTGATCAGCCGGGATTTATTGAATGGAGATGCCTCATCGAACTGGATGAATTGATTTCTTGAATGGAAATATGCCAAATTCCTCGGCTCCAATGTGAATCGATGCTTAATGATCCAGACGTCTTCTCTATATTCTTCTAAATAATAGAGGGATTCTGTCTGCCTGATCCGATAAACGTTATTGGGGGCTTGTACTGCCTGCCCTTCGACAGGTATTGGATGGAGCGAAGCATCGCCGAAGCCGACATCCGTTAAATATAGCTGGCCATCTATTTCTGCAATGACTGACATATGGGTATCGAGCTTGTTCCATTCTCCATCGCCTTTTGCAACAGTCGCCGAGATCAGGAAACTTTTGTAGCCGAGCTGTTGAAGGAGCCATTGATAAAGTGCATTCAGTTCAAAACATATGCCGCCGCGGCTGGCTGTGATGATTTTTTGATAAAGCTTTTCAATTTCCAAGACGATGGGATGGGAATTGAGGATGTTCAGATTTTCAAATGGGATATGAAGCATATGAGATTCTTGTATATATTTAAGGTTTTCGAGAGTAGGGGCAGGAATAGCAGTCATTCCAATTTTTTTAAGATAAGCGGTAACATCCATTGTCATACCTCCTTGCTGTTTCTACCCTAAAGATAGTCCTTTTGTCATTGATATGCAAAAATAAGATTTCCTTGAAGGGATTAGGGTTCTGGTGTTGGAATAAGTAAGATAGTTTATAAGTAAAAAAGGGGATGAAGCGAAGTGAAAGAATTGTTCCTCTATAATTGGCAGGTTCGTCATGATTGGTATCAATGGTGTGAAGGCGTTCCGGAAGAAGAGCTGCTGAAAAAAAGAACGGGCGGCGTGGGCGGCATCTTGGAAACTCTTTTTCATATTATTGATGTAGAGTGGAGCTGGATCCGCATCATGCATGGCAAGCCGGATTTTCAGGAGAAATTCGAGGAGTACAATACGTTGGAAAGGGTCCGGGAACTTGATGCTGTCTTCCATCAGGAGGTTTCGGCGTTCGTACAGAATTGGGAAGACCGCTATGAAGACAATGTCGTCCCGGATGTAGAAGGGATTGAGTGGGAAGAGAGATACACTTGGGGAGAAATCATGCGCCATACCATTGCACATGAAATTCACCACATCGGGCAAATATCCGTGTGGGCAAGAGAACTTGGAAAAAAACCCGTATCGGCGAATTTTATCGGGCGCGGCTTGGGGAATGCGAAAGGATAAAGCACTCTTTGATGAGTGCTTTAGAATTCCTCTTTCACAAATAAAACAGAAGTCATCGGTATGATAATATCGTGTGTATTTAAGTCGAGTGTAATGGAGTTCATTTCAGGGTCAACATAGGATAATTCACCCGTAATAGTTTCCCCATTGACGAATTTCACTGTTATATTTTCTTTGATTAAGCTATTTAGTTTCATGGCATTTCCCCCTTAATTTAAAATAATGTATTCGACAAATTTTTGGATATTCCTCCCTTTTATGCGACTAATGTCGTAGAGAAAATGCGGCGGATGGCTAATGTATATAATGGTTCGGAAGGTTACGATTAGGATAAATGGTATGGATGAGGGGGAAATAGGATGTTATTTCATTACCATTTTTGGACGCCGTATTTAGAAGAGACCGAGAAGTTTTATGTACAGGAAGGTTTTCAGGTACATCAGAGGATAGGGAGGTATGAGGGGGAGTTTCAACCCTTTGACCCTCCATTGACCTGGGATGATTTCAGGGATAAAAAGGTCCTTTTCCGCATCATTGAACTAAGAAAAGGGCGCGTCAATATTACTTTCGGGTATGGGAAGAGGCCTGTCTTTGACCATATTGGAATTTTGGTTTCTGAAGAAGAGAAAAATGGGATCATCAATAGAGCAGGCGAGTTGAATTGGGGGCATCGTTCAAACGAACGCAGAACGTTTATAGAAACGCCCTACGGCTTTAAAATTGAACTGCAGACAAATATGGAATTTGTTGAAGAGGGCAATTCTGCAATTGAGCAATTGGATTTGTCTGTGAATCAACCTGACGCAGAAGAGTCGCTTTCCTATTTATTGAACAGGCATGCAGGAAAAATAAACATTACTCAGACAGGAAATGTGCAGTTAAACAGAGCATATATTTCAGGATTGGACGGTTTAAGAAAATCCGATCCAAATGGATTAGAAATTGTATCTGCAAAATAAAGGAGGAGACTAATATGAACAAACCACCAGTCTCGGGAGATTACATACCGTATTACTCCACTTATATTGAGCGAGTGGAAGCGGGAGAGATAGAGGAAGTTTTGTCTAATCAAATTCAAGTGACAGTAGGGCTGCTGAAGGACCTTTCTGAAGAGCAGGGTGCATACCGCTATGGAGATGGCAAATGGTCCATTAAAGAAGTCATTGGCCATATGGCCGACACGGAGCGAGTGATGAACTTCCGTTTGATGAGTTTTGCACGGGGTGAATCATCGGAGCTGCCTGGGTTTGATGAAAACGAATATGTGGCGAGAGCTAGATTTGACCGGCAATCCATTCCTGCACTTTTAGAAAACTTAGCGGCCGTCCGTTCATCGACTATTTCCCTGTTGGAAAACTTGGATGAAGAAGCGTGGGAGCGCAGCGGGACAGCAAATGGTGCCCCTGTTACGGTAAAGGCGCTTGCCTGGATCATTGCTGGCCATGAATTGCATCATTGTATGATTTTGAAAGAGCGGTACTTTGGGGCGGAAAGCTTCCCGAAGAAGTAATGGGTGGCCATGAACATCTGGGGAATTGCTAGAACCTGATGTAAATTTGCTAGAAGATATAAAAAATTCGCTAGAACCTAATGAATATTTGCTAGAAGATATATAAAAATCGCTAGAACCGATCCCTATTTCTACAAATGGGAATCGGTTTTTTTGTTTTTCATGGACATTTAAAGCCCCATCCTCCGCAATTGTTACCTGCAAGTGCCTATATTACTGGAAAGTGCGTACTTTTTAAAAAGAATCAAACGGTGCATAATCGAGAACAGACAGACGCAATTCGATGTATAGCAAAAAGGAGATTATACATCAGAAAAGTAATATAGGCACTAAATAGTAACTACATTACTTTAAAGTGCGTAGTTCCTATATGGGAGTCAACAGTTCATAATGAACTTCATCATAAGTGAAAGGCGCCTTCGCTTATTCAGGACAAACAAGGAGGAATGCTCAAATGAGTTCACATACACAAGCAATCAATCAAACAAAAACAAAAGGCGGGACTCCCGCACTGCTGGCCTTGGCCATTAGTGCATTCGGGATCGGGACCACTGAATTTGTCCCTGTCGGCCTTCTCTCATCCATTGCAGATGATCTATCCATTTCCATTACTCTAGCAGGGCTTTTGATCTCCGGATACGCACTTGGAGTCGCGTTTGGAGCACCAATCCTGACAGCTTTGACGAATAAAATGAGCAGAAAAACATTGCTCATGTCATTGATGATTTTATTCATTGCCGGCAATTCAATTGCAGCGATGTCATCAAGTTTCGGATTGCTGCTGGCTGCACGGTTCGTCACTGCGTTTTCACACGGAATATTCTTTTCCATAGGGTCAACGATCGCAGCGGATTTAGTCCCCGCCAATAAACGTGCGAGCGCCATCGCCTTTATGTTCACCGGGTTGACGGTCGCAACCGTTACAGGGGTTCCTTTCGGGACATTCATCGGACAAGTATTCGGCTGGAGAGCTACATTCTGGGGAGTTGCGGCACTTGGACTAGTTGGAATTATTGCAAGCTCCATTCTTGTGCCGAAAAATTTAAAAGAAGCCCCACCGGCAAAATTCAGCGAGCAGCTGAAGATCCTAAGAAACGGAAAACTATTGCTTGCCTTTGGCATCACAGCATTAGGATATGGAGGTACGTTTGTCTCCTTCACGTATTTAACACCACTTCTGCAAGACGTAACAGGCTTCAGTTCCAAATGGGTCAGCATCATATTGCTCGTTTATGGAATTGCCGTAGCAATCGGAAACGTCGTGGGAGGGAAAGCATCCGATAAAAATCCATTGAAAGCTTTGATGTGGATGTTTATTTTCCAGGCCATCATCTTATTAATTCTTACTTTTACCGCACCATTTAAAGCACTTGGGCTGGCAACCATTTTCATGATGGGCTTGTTCGCTTTCATGAACGTACCTGGCCTGCAATTGCTCGTCGTGAATTTAGCAGAAAAATATGTCCCATCAGCTGTCAACGTAGCATCTGCTTTGAATATCGCTGCCTTTAATATCGGGATTGCCATCGGCTCCTTTGTTGGCGGATTGATAGTAGATTCCATCGGCATCATCCATACACCGTGGGTCGGAGCCATTATGGTTGCAGGCGCCGTTGTGGTTACTGCATGGTTGAAGAGGTTGGAGGAAAATAACTGACAAAATATATCAGGGGAAAATCCGTCTCTAGTTAACTAGGGGCGGATTTGGAACCCTGATATTCTATTTTCATTCATTGATATACAAGAGGCCTCACTATGCTCTGTCTTTGTAGTAATTGTTTTAGTATAAATTCCCCCTTCTTTAGTATCTTTTTCACAAAATTGAACAATGTCTCCAAAATATTTCTCTTTTCCATAGTAGTAAGTCATTTCGGGTTCATCCTTAAAAACCACTTGGTAAATCGTATTAAAATAGTTTCGGTTGATCGATTGATAATTAGGATATGCTGCCTGCTTTAAAATATCTTTATTTGAATAGCCTCCAGCTTTTAGATATTCCTTTCCTTCTTTTCCAATTACATGGTTCATTATAGGGTTTCCGTGGTTTAGAATATAAATGAAAATAAATGGCGCTGAAGCTATGCTCAAAAAGCTTACGAAAATCGAAAGTATGATCAATTTCTTCAAATTATCAACTCCTCTTTTGTGTAATTTTACACTAAAGAGGTAAAAAAACACAATAGGGGAATTTTTATGAAAGTATGGAGCCTACATAGTTTAAAAAAGAATGAAGTGACAAATTTTTTTGTTGAACACTGGGGAAGTCCGGAAATGGTCCTGTCCACCGGCATTTACCACTGCGACCAGCTGGATGGTTTTGCTATGGTTGATGATGATGGCGGTATCGCAGGGCTAATCACGTACAGCATCGAAGGGTCGGAATGTGAAATTGTTTCGCTGGACAGCCTCTTAGAAAACAAGGGAATTGGCTCTTCTTTGGTTAGTGCGGCAGAAGAAGCTGCAAAGACCACAGGATGCAATAAGATGAAACTAATTACGACCAACGACAATATCCATGCCCTCAGATTCTATCAGAGGAGAGGATATCGGCTGGCAGAGATTTTCCCCAATGCAGTTGAGGCAGCGAGGAAACGAAAGCCGGAAATTCCCTTAATCGCTGAGAATGGAATTCCCATCAGGGATGAAATCTTACTGGTAAAGTCAATCTAAATAAGATAAGGTCATTTCTCTTCGTATGAATGAGGAATGACCTTTTTATTTTTGATTTTCCTTTTTAAGTGCCTGAAATTTTCATGATGCCTAGCATATTGGAGTAACTGAAGGATGAAAATTGTGTATTTCGTTGAGAATTTCATTTACGTAAGGGTGAAATAGAGGATATTTGAAGGGGATTAAGTTGAAATGAAGTGTACTTAATGGCTCTATGCGCGAAAGTGGGCCTTCTATGAGCCGTTTCCACCATCCTATGCGCGGAAAAAATCCTCTTATGCGCCGCTGAGAGGAGCCAATGCGCCAAAAACAACTGCTTATGCGCCAGCGGCGAAAACTAAACAAAATAAGCCTGACTCCCGCCGGGCAGTCGACCACACGCCAAGAATCAACCGTCATTCTTCGACAAATTCCGGGGCGTGACAGTCGCGTGTGGCCAAATCTCCTTCCGAAAAGTCAGAAAAATCTAAATCAAGAAGGATATTCCTCTTTTTTACAGAAGTATTGTTTTAGAGGAAGAGAGGAGAATCAAAAGTGATTGACGAAAAAACTAATAAAATGACTGAACTTGAACTCGAGAAATTGAATATTGTGGACAAGCAGGGAACTGTGAGGATGACCCTTTTTAATCAGGATCACATCCCTCCTGCTCTGATGGATGGAGAAGATATACTTCCAGGGCACAGGGACGACAATCCATTTGCGGGAATCATGTTCTTTAATAATGAAGGCGACGAATGCGGTGGAATGATATTTGGAAATGAACGGGATGAGGAAGGGAATTACCGTGCCTCGGCTTCTATGACGTTTGATCAGTATAAACAGGATCAAGTGGTTCAAATGATGTACATAGATGACAATGGTGAGCGGCATTATGGCTTCAATATTTTTGACAGGCCAGATGTTTCACTTAAACAGCAATTGGATGAGACAAAAGAAATCGAAGAATCCCATTTGGATGACGAAGCGAAGGCGGAAGCTATAGATCAAGTGTGGAAAGGAAGTACTCAGCGAGCTTTCATGGGGAAAAATAAGAAAGGGGAAGTCTCTGTGAAATTGATGGATTCGAAAGGAAAGGATCGAATCCGAATGGTTGTAGATGAAAATGATATACCTCGGATGGAGTTTTTGGATGGGGAAGGTAATGTCCTTTATAAACTACCGCCAGATGATTTAAAAAAATAAACAAGGAGGCAGATTAAGTGAATAACAGTTTGTTAAGGGTCGGAACTACCTATATACCAGTTAAAGATGCAGGTGCTTCTGCAGAATGGTACGCACAAAAACTGGGAGCAGTCATTTCCTACCAGGATGATGAAAAAGCCATCATCAATCTTGCGAATCAAAGCTTTTTCCTAGTGAAAGCAAAAGAGGGTGAGACGGCGAACTTCATTGATGCCAATGGAAGGGAACGGTTTTCGATGACATTCGAAGTGGATGGGATGGAGTCGCTTGAAACCCTTCATCGGGAGTTTACCCAAAACGGAATCCAAATAGGAGAAATCGAAGACAGGGGACATGCAGGCAGGAATTTTGTCTTTGAAGATTTGGACGGTAATCGATTCGACGTTTGGAGCGAGCTCAGCCCGGACTATAAAAAGAGAATGCAATATTAATATAAAATCAAAAAAGGAGCCGCTTCCGTGAAGCGGCTCCTTTCTTCGACATATTTCGGGGCGTATCGGGTGGTGCCTGTCACCTTGATCCTTGATGTCGCTTAAACTGGACCCCAATGGATAAGGACGCCTGCTGTGATGAACACGAGTCCGATGACGAACCAGATTAGTGCTAGCGGGGCCATGAATTTGACCCATTTTCCGTAAGGGATTCCGCTCGCAGCAAGCACACCCATCAAGACGCCTGAAGTCGGGTTGATGCAGTTGACTACCCCTTCACCAAGCATAACGGCTTCAACCGCTACTTGGCGTGTGATATTCATTAAATCCGCAAGTGGTGCAAGGATTGGGATAAAGATGACGGATTCACCGGATCCAGAAGAGATCAGGAAGTGAAGCAGTCCGCTCGATACATACATGCCAAGCGCACCCAGGAGCGGACTGTGGCCGTCCAAAAGGCTTGCCAATCCATTGACGATCGTATCAAGCAATTTTCCGTTTTCCAAAACGATGGAGATGCTTCTTGCCATCCCAACAATCAATGCTCCGTATACTAACCGCTGACATCCGGTTAGGAATGTCCGTGCAATATTGTTTGCGTCCATTCTGCCGATCAATCCGTTCACGATGGCGATGAAGACAAACGTCCCGGCCATTTCATGGTCGCCCCATTTCAGCCATAGAGCGCCGCAAAGGAAGCCGACCAAAGATAATCCGGTTACTGCCAAGATAAGTTTATGTCTGCCTGTAAATGGCACATCCACTTTTTCTTCTTCATCAAGAAGGGCTTTACTAGGGAACCAGTCTTCGCCAAGGATACTCTTTTCCGTTTTTCTTAAACGCCTTACATAGAAATAAATATAAACGACCGTTGCTACTAAAAACGCGGCATAGATGCCAGTGCGCAGTCCGATGCCGGAAAACAGCGGCAGTTCAGCGATTTTTTGCGACAATCCAAGCGGTGTAGGCGACAGGATGGTGGAGTTGAATCCAGCATATGTACCTAGATAAATGACGGCAACGCCGACTACTGCGTCCCACTTCAGCGCCCTTGCAACAATGATGCCGATCGGGATGAAGCCGATAACGGAGTTGACGACGATTCCGGTTGTTCCAAGGATGGAGAACAATGCTCCAACTACAGCGATGAATAATAATTCCTTTGTTCTGAACTTATTGACGACATTATGGATAAGTCCGTTGATTGCCCCTGTTTTTTCAAGGATGGCTAAAGTACCGCCTGTGAATAGAATTAAAAAGATGATGGAAGATGAATTCACCATACCTTGCTGGAAGGCTGTGAAAAAGTCTACAAATCCAATTGGGCTGTTTTCTACGGTGTGATAGCTGCCGGGAACAGCCTGAGTGATTGTCCCATTTGTGATTCGTTTGAATTCACCGGCTGGGATGATGTACGTAGCGATTGCACAGATTAAGGCAATGACAAACAACAGTACATAGGCATCCGGCATTCTAAATCTTGATTTTTTCTGGTGCGGTACATTTGGCTCTGTTTGCAAACTCACATTATTTCCCCCTTTGAATGCAAATAATATTGAATATTCTGACCTTTGTGATATATTATATTGAAGTATATCCTTCAATGCAATAAATTTTGAAGTGAATACTTCATAAAATAATTTGTATATATTGGAAAAGGAAGTGGATTCATTTTGTCCAACTACATTTCTAGGATAAATGCACAATATGAAGAGCTGACAAAAGGAACTAAGAAAGTAGCGGATTTTTTAATGAGAGATCCCACTGCCTTTGCAACACACCCAGCCAAAAAGGTTGGAGAGTTCATTGGTGTCAGTGAAACGATGGTCCTTCGTTTCTGCACCGCAATTGGATATGGTGGTTTCAGTGATCTGCAGACAGAAGTGAGAGAATACATTTTTGATTTAGGAGCCAAGAAAACAAAAGTGGCAGATAATCAGGAACAGATTCCTTATTTCCACGAAGTGATGCTGTCGGATCAAATGAATATAAGTGAAGCGGCAAAAGGATTTAAAGAAGAAGAATTTGAAACGGCTGTTGATAGGATCAACGAAGCAGACGAAATATTAGTGGCGGGATTGCATGCATCCTTTTCGATGGCGCATTGGCTGTCCTACACATTGAATCTCCTGCGTGGAGGAGCTACTCTTTATCGGCCGGAATCAGATGTAGGCCTCGATCGATTTTCGAAAAAAAGCATGCTCATTGTGTTCTCTTTTTACCGATATGCTATGGATACCATCATGCTGGCAGAAGAGGCGAAAGAACGTGGAATCCATGTACTAGCCATTACGGATTCTCCGACAGCGCCGATCACGAAGATTGCCGATCAATTATTTGTATTGAATCTCCCGGCAAAATCCATTCTGCAGACTGTGCCCGTTGTCTATTCCATTTTAAATGCGCTGTTGGCGGGAGTATCTTTGAAGCAGGCAAACCCGGGGGAGTCTAGAAAGAACATGTTTATCCAAGAGAATTCCAAAAAGTTTTGCGTGAAATGAACAACCGAGAAGAAAAAACGGAGGGGAAAACAATGAAACCATTAGATGCCAATCAAAAAGAAGAATTGTTGAAAATTTTTAACCATCTGCATGAAAACCCTGAAATCAGCTGGAAGGAATATAAAACGACCGCCTATATTAAAGAGATCCTAGAAGAACATGGATGCAGGACGAAAACCTTCGACGACTGTCCTGGGGTTGTGGGGGAAATCGGCGAAGGGAAGCCTGTCGTTGCATTAAGGGCAGATATGGATGCACTTTGGCAGGAGGTAGATGGGGAATTCAGAGCGAACCATTCCTGTGGAC
The DNA here is from genome assembly GCF_003350505.1 of Falsibacillus pallidus. NCBI lineage: Bacteria > Bacillati > Bacillota > Bacilli > Caryophanales > Bacillaceae > Falsibacillus > Falsibacillus pallidus. The sequence continues at coordinate 68,072 of NZ_QQAY01000014.1, read as the reverse complement.
ACGACTCCCATATGACCATGGCCATCGGTGCGATGAAAATCCTGAATCAGCAGGAGCAGCTGCCGAAAGGGACCATCCGCTTCATTTTTCAGCCTTCAGAAGAAAAAGGCACAGGTGCGTTGAAAATGATTGAAAAGGGAATCGTCGATGATGTGGACTATTTGTATGGGGTTCATGTTCGGCCGATACAGGAGACCAAATTTGGCCATGCGGCTTCTGCCATTTTGCATGGAGCAAGCCAGTCCATCCGCGGGACCATCAAAGGAGAGGATGCCCATGCAGCGCGGCCTCATCTTGGCACCAATTCCATCGAAGTGGCCTCAACGCTGTTGAATGAACTTTCTCATATACATATCGATCCCATGATTCCTCACTCGGTCAAGATGACCAAACTTCATGCTGGAGGGGAAAGCCATAATATCATCCCGGGTCAGGCAGAATTCACCCTGGATATGCGCTCTCAGTCGAATGAAGTCATGACGTCCCTAATGGAACATGTAAAGGCTGCTGCTGAATCCGTTGGGAACTTCTACAAAGTGGAGATCGACCTTGTTATTCCATCCAACCTTGCTGCTGCAACGATGAATACAGAAGCACAAGAATTGATGGCAGAGGCGATTTGCAAGGTGCTTGGCAAAGAAAATCATGACGGTGCCCTTGTAACGACAGGCAGCGAGGATTTTCACTTCTACCCGATGAAAAGGCCGCATCTTAAAGCGACCATGCTCGGATTGGGTTGTGATTTGGAGCCTGGGCTACACCATCCGCATATGACGTTCAGAAAAGAAGCCATGTTCTATGGAATGGATATCTTGTCAAAAGCGGTGCTCAAAACTTTGCAAAAAGAGGAGATGAAAGGGAATGGGAATGGGAATGAATAGTCAAACCATCCATCCAAAAGAAGTCGTACTCCGAAGGCTGAATATGACATTGAATCAACCGTTTACGACAAGCTTCGGGACTGAAACGGGAAAGGATTTCTGTTTGGTGGAAGTCATTGATGAGAATGGAAACAGCGGCTGGGGAGAATCTGTGGCCATGACAGGTCCATTTTATAACGAAGAAACAACCGAAACCAATCAGCTGATGCTTGAAAACTATTTGATCCCTGCTATTTTAGGCAAAACATTTCACCACCCTGATGAAGCGAACGAATTGTTCGCTCCGATCCGCCGGAACCGGATGGCGAAGTCTACTTTAGAAACAGCCATTTGGGATTTATATGCGAAGAACAATCAGATTTCGTTGAAGCAGGCATTGGGCGGCGATGAACAAAAACAGATTGAAGTGGGAGTCAGCATCGGCATCCATGATTCTGTCGAAGAATTATTGAAAGTAATCGAGGGGAAAATTTCAAACGGCCTCCGTAAAATAAAGTTGAAAATCAAACCTGGAAAAGATGTTGAAGTGATCCGGGAGGTGCGGAAGGTGTATCCCGATATTCCATTGATGGCCGATGCCAACTCTGCCTACACGCTGGAGGATATCGGCGTACTTAAACAGCTGGAGGAATTTAACCTGATGATGATCGAGCAGCCGCTGCAGTCGGATGATATCCTGGAACACAGCCTCCTGCAGAAGCAGCTGAAAACGCCTATCTGCCTTGATGAAAGCATCTGCTCCTTTAAAGATGCAAAGGAAGCCATTGAACTCGGAAGCTGCAAGATTATCAATATCAAGATTGGCAGGGTAGGCGGATTATCCGAGGCTAAGAAAATCCACGATCTATGCAAGGAGCATGGAATCCCTGTCTGGTGCGGGGGGATGCTTGAAGCAGGTGTGGGAAGGGCCCATAATATTGCGCTGACATCGCTCAGTCAATTTACCATCCCGGGAGATACGGGCCCATCCAGGCATTATTGGAAAGAGGACATTATTTCACCGGAAGTCACAGTGGAAAATGGGATTGTTCTAGCGGTTTCCGGCCCCGGAATCGGATATGCTATCAATCGGGATGTACTGGACCGGTATACTGTGGATAAGAAGGTCTTTTCTGCCTGAGCCGGCAGTGATAAAAAAGCATTAATATGAATGACCGCCAAAAGATTGGGAATCATATCCTTTAGATACTGCATAAAGGGATGATCATGTGATATATATCTACAATGATTTTGGCGGCACACATACGACTGCACTGGCAGCAGCCTACCATTTAAAAAAATTGCCTGAGAATCGGGAGCTTACGAAAGAAGAAATCTTACAGACGGATTATTTTAATGCACTGGCTCCTACAGATGCAGGAAAGATTTTTTTTCATGGGATGGATGAGCTGGATAACCCGGTGTATACCATCGGCAGGAGGCGGGATAAGCATTTGATCCATGGTCTGAAGGATCTGAGCTTATTGCTGTTGGATCGCTTTGACCAGGATGAAAAAATCATTTTCTCCAACACATCACCGACCGTTCCTTTTTCCATGACGATGGGAGGCTTCTTTTCACGTGAACTGAAAATAGACAGCATTGGCATCCCGTTATTAGTAAAAGGCGCAAAGCAGTGCTGCCTCGATATCCTTAAACTGGTGGAGAACACGAAAAAAGTAGCTGAAACGACCAATCTGAAAGTGACCATCCTTGAAAATAAACGATTTCAAACATAGCACGCTTTTATTCAACAAAAATCGGGTAGTGCACCACCCGATTTTTTTCTGTCTTGTATCGGGTTCGCCTGCCGATTATAATGAAGGAAACTATATTCCTTTAAGGAGATAAAACACATGACCGAAAAGAAGAAAGTCAGTTTGGCTGAAGCCATGAAACAAAAGCTTGCTGAGAAAAAAGGATTGCAGGAAACAAAGCATGATACCGGATTGGTCAAGCAAACGCAGAAAATGAAATCGCAGATGACGAAAAAGCCAAGCAATACTAGACGGAAAATGGGCGTATAATCCCGTTTCAAAAGACACACACCCTTTTTACAAATAATTGTAAAAAAGGGTGTGTTTTTTTATTGTTTCCGGGGTATAGGAATAAGTTTTATAGCAGGAAAAGAAAGGGGAGGATGTGGCATGGAACTACTCGACAATCTCAAGAACCGGCAGATTTTATTGGAAGAGTACATACCTGCAAAAAACATAACGGCTCGGCTTCTATTTTGTGAATCCGACAGAATATTGGAATGGATTTTTTCCAGAGAAGGCAGGTACTCGAAGTCTTACTTGATTGAACATACTGAGAATCAGATGCGCAGTTTGGGAGAGCAGTCTTTGTTGGAGGAACTGAAAGAAAGGGAATTATACCATCGGATTATGGAAAAAATCGCTTCCGCTTTTTATCGAGAGCGAATACCGCAGCGGAGGCGAAGGGGGGACTTTGAGATTCACTTGGCGGTGTTTGAGGAGCTTGAACAATCCGGTTTCGATGAAGAACGTCTGTCCCGTGATGAAATCTGCTTTTTCAATGAAACGATGAGGGATTTGAAAAAAATAGATGAGGCAAATGTGATTCATGAAGGAAAAAGGCTTTGGAGAGACTCCAGGACAATTGATGATGGAAAGTCCTCCATTCTACAGATGATGGAAAAGCTGCATGGCTGCTACCCCATTTCCATGAAGATGAGGAAATTCTCCTTTGCAGAGGCCCACCAATTATTTTCGCATCAAAAGATCAGGCGGATGACAGGAATCGGCTATAAATGGCTGAACTGGAAGGTCTATTCATACTGGCATGATGAATATTTTTATTTGTTCACTTCGACCAAGACAAATCCATCTTCAATTGAAGAGATGTATGAAAAATTGGCGGAGAAGGAACGAAAGGATTTTAAGATCGTATTCGAGCAAAAGCTGCAGGAGAAACCGTTTCAGGCTGTGTTTACCGATGACAATCAACTGCTTTATTTCCTTGATGACATGGGGGTGAAGGCATGATCATTTCTTATTTACTGATCCTATGCTCAACCGTCCCCATAATCATTTTTCTTTTCGGATTGATGGATCACCGCCACTGGAAAACACTTGGAAGATATTTTATTGCCGGGGGTGCTGTTGCACTTGTCGTGTTTGGGATTGCTGCAGCTATGAACCTTCATTATTGGCAGAAGTATCACTTCTCCTTTTTCCCGATTTGGGAAGAAATCAAAATCATGTGCTGGGTGACGGGAGGAATCTTTGCTCTTATCTTTATCATTTCAGCATTGGCGGGAGTGCTCACAAATAAGAGCATCGCTTCTTACGCATCCACGCTGGGGAAGTTGACAGTTGTCTTCGGTGTTTTCATAGGTTCAATGTTAATGATCTTTATATTCATCATGCCTGCAGGTGAAAAGTATATTTACAGTTCAGCCATCGATAGGGCTAAGACGTCTTTTGAAGAGATGGAAAAGAAGGCAGCTCCCGACGATGCGGTTGCCGCCGTATTGGCTGAATCCGGCCAGCATTGCTATGGAAAAAGCTCCAGCTGTAGGGACGACGACTATGAAAATCTAGTTTTTATCAAAAACATGCACGATAAAGAAATGCTCGCCCAAGTGGAAGTGGCCTTTTTCGACCGGAATGATAAAGTGATTGAAACCATCAAGTCCGGAATCATCCACTTGAATCCAAACGAGGCCGTTCCCTTGGTGACAAAAGAGGAAGTGAAGCACAATAGCGCGTGGAGACGATGGACCAACCGCACTGATGACCGGCCATATTATATCCAATACCGCTATCGCTTTAAAGAAAGATGAGTATGAAAGCTGCCAATTGGCGGCTTTTTTTCGACAAAAATCGGGGCGTGTCCAGCTTCAGCGCCCTGCCCCTCGAAGTCATAAGCCAAAACTCTAGGGAAATCAGGATTTCCTACGAGTTCCGTTTTATGCTGGACGGGCCTTTCAGGGCGCTTACGCTTTTCTAATTGACAGGCACTTCTTTGTCGCTTCCTTATGATAAAAATGTTTAAATGCGTGCGGAAAATGGAAGAATCCATATAAAAGGAGTGGATGAGATGAAAAAGGCTTCTGCAGCTTTATTGATTATCGACATGATCAATAAAATGGACTTCGAGGGAGGAGAAAACTTATTAAAATATACACTCCCGATGACTGACCATCTCATGGAACTTAAGAAAAGGGTCAAGGAAAAAGGACTCCCGGTCATTTATGTCAATGATAATTTTGGCCAGTGGCAGGATAATGCCTCTGAAATCATCAAAGAATGCCGCCGCAGCCCGGGCAGCCCGATTGTGGAAAAAGTAGAGCCGGATGACGATGATTTTTTTATCATTAAGCCGAAGCATTCCGCTTTTTTTGGAACCCAGCTTGAAATTCTTTTGAATCAAATGGGTGTAGAAAAGTTGATTTTGACTGGCGTTGCGGGAGATATGTGCGTTCTTTTCACCGCAAATGATGCCTACATGCGCGAGTATGACCTTTGGGTTCCGGAGGATTGCATTGCCTCGGAGAGCAAAAAGGCGAATGAGCATGCGCTGCAGATTATCAGGCGTTCGGTCTTTGCTGATACCACCCCATCGAGGGAATTGGACCTTTCAGAATTCACGAAATGACAAAATGGTAAGAATTCTTCCCGATAACGGACATTCAATAATGGTATAATGGAAATATGAAGGGAAGTGTGCCATTGAAAGGCTCAAAAAATCAATTCAGCAGCGGTGATATCGTTCAAGTGAAAGAAACGGGTGAATCGGTCACCATTTTAAAATGCCAATATGTCAAACATATGAAAACCTATTCCTATATCGTTTCGGAACATCCTAAGACGTTCTTTTTTGAAAATGAATTCAAAAGAACAACATAATTAACAACTGTTAATAACTGTTTAGACACCGCTAATCGAGGATGGCGGTGTTTTTTTATCATTTTTACTTTATTAATTTTTTGTTTTAGAAGGGATAGAGTGGGACCATACTGAATTAATATCTATTGATTTGAGAAATAGGATGAGCTTACATACATGCATCTCACTACAAAGGGGATAGGGATATGGATACACCGAAAGAAATGCAAAAAGGCAGTAAAGAGATGATAGGAGGAAGTCCGGAAGAGAAGCCGATTTGGCGGGTCATGGTCGTTTTTCTTGTGCCGCTGCTGCTCAGCAATGCGCTTCAATCCATTGGACAGCTGGTAGGGAGCATCGTGGTGGGAAGATATCTGGGAGTCAATGCCCTTGCTGCGATCTCAGCGTTTTTCCCGCTGTTCTTCCTGCTTGTTTCCTTTGCAATCGGACTGGGTTCCGGCAGTTCCATCCTGGTGGGGCAGGCATATGGAGCGAAGAATGAAGAGCGTTTGAAAGCGATCGTCGGCACCACGCTCACATCGACGTTTCTTTTAGGGCTGGTGCTTGCAGTCCTTGGTAGTATATTTGCGTGGGATATTTTAAGGATTATGGGGACGCCAGATAATATTATCGAAGTGACGGTCCATTATTCCAGGATTCTTTTCTGGTCCATGCCGATCATGTTTATGTATTTTGTCTATACCACTTTCATGAGGGGGACCGGGGACTCTAAGACGCCATTTTATTCCTTGATTGTCAGTACGGCATTGAATATTGTCCTGCTTCCGGTCTTGATATTCGGGTGGCTAGGACTCCCTGAGCTTGGGATTTATGGTGCGGCTTATGCTTCGGTCATTTCAACCATATTGACATTTTTCCTTCTGCTGCTTTATTTGAAAATGGTGAAGCACCCGCTTCAATTCGATGCGAGTGTCAGGAAGCACTTAAAGATTGACTGGAAACTTATGAAGCTTCTTTTACGCCTAGGTGTGCCTGCGAGTGTCAATATGATCCTGCTCTCCCTTTCGGAAATTGCCGTCATTGCTTTTGTCAATGCTTACGGATCTGACGCAACGGCAGCCTATGGTGCGGTGAATCAGGTAGCAAGCTACGTCCAGATGCCTGCCATCAGTTTAGGAATCGCTGTATCGATCTTTGCGGCTCAGGCGATTGGTGGAAATCGATTCGATCGTCTCCAGAAAGTGATAAAGAGCGGGATTATCCTGAACTACATCATGGGAGGTGTGCTGATCATCCTGGTCTATTTATTTTCCAAAAGCATTCTTGCTTTGTTCATCACCAATCAGCATACGCTTGATATAGCGGAGGGGCTTTTGGTCATCACATTATGGAGCTACTTGATTTTTGGCCATGCCCAGATCATTACTGCTTCGATGAGGGCAAGCGGCACGGTTTTGTGGCCGACGGTTTTCAGCATTGTTTCCATTTGGGCAGTGGAGGTGCCGGTAGCTTATCTGCTTTCTCACTACACAGACTTAGGCATCAACGGCATTTGGCTCGGCTATCCTGCAGCCTTCATAGTCAGCTTGATTCTGCAGTACGGATATTACCAGCTTTTCTGGAAAAAGAGAAAAATCGAGAGGCTCATCGATTAAATTAGAAAAGCCGGCTGTCCAGAGGCGCCGAGGTTGGACTGAAGCTGGACATCGAAAAAGAAAGAGGCTATCCGCACAAGTTGCTGTGGAAAAGCCTCTTTTTTTCGGCAAAATTCGGGACGGTAAGAGCCTGGCAGCGGCAGCAAAAAAGGATAACCCAATGAAAAGGATTATCCTTAAGAAACGAATGATATTAAATGCTGCAGCTGCCGTCTCCGCAGTTTCCGGAAGGGTCTTCATTGCCCCCGTTTTCCGGAGTCAGCACCTTCAGCGGCAGCTTCTCCTGTTCTTCCTCCCACACTTTATTCAGGACTTCCAGGAAGACTTCGCTTGGCTGTGCACCTGAGACAGCATATTTTTGATTGAACACATAGAACGGGACGCCTGTCACTCCAATTTGGGCAGCGATTTGCTGATCCTGATTGACTTCTACTCCGAAATCATCGCTTTGCAGAACGGTACGTACACCTTCTTCATCGAGTCCAGCCTCAACGGCCAATTTCACTAATGTTTTATGATCCCCTAAATGGAGAGAGTCAGTGAAATAAGCTTTTAGGAGTCTTTCTTTCAATGCCTCCATTTTTCCTTGCGTCTTGGCATAGTGTGTCAGTCGGTGTGCATCGAAAGTGTTTGTCGGAATCAGCGTGTCGATGTGGTAGTCGAGTCCCACTTCTTTAGCCTGCTGGGTCATCTGTGCATTCATCTGCTTTGCCTGCTCGACGCTCATTCCATATTTCTTCGCGAGCAATGTATGCATATCGTGCTCGTTGTCACGAGGAGCAGAAGGGTCCAATTGAAAGCTTTTAAACTCTACATCCACCCCATCACTATGGGCGAATTGTTTCAATCCACCTTCAAACCTGCGTTTCCCTATATAACAAAACGGACATGCGTAATCTGACCAAACTTCTACTTTCATGAAAAAACAACTCCTCTATATTAATATTCTGCGACTTATTTCGTTCAACACTCACATTATAATGGCACAATCCCCAAGATATCCAACAGAAGAACTCGTTCGACAAAAACCGGGTAGTGACAGTCACCTGTCGAATGTTTTTCGACAGGATTCGTGCAGATTTTTGACCATAATCCAGCTATCCAGTTATTCCCACTAATTTGAAAAAAATATTTACAAAAAAGGTCTTGTAATTTTGGATTAAAAGTTGCATTATGTTATTTGTGAATCTGAGCAGGACCGTTCGGAAGGTTTGCCTTGTCTTTACACAAGGCTGCTGGAATTCATTAATTTTCTGACACAAGGTGATGGGAATGCTATTTCATGAACGATTATTAAAAAATAAAATCGGCATGCCAAAGGCTTGCTTGTATTTAGATAACGACGTTTATTCCAAAGGCGGCTGCATCAACGGCCAAATTGAAGTAAAAGGCGGCAGCGCGAAAAAGAAAATCAAGCGCTACGACATCGATCTAATCAGCATCGATCAGTTTCAAAAGAAGGAAGAAACGATTAACAGCCGATCCGTTTTTTGTTCACATGACTGCTCGCCAAACAAAACTGGCACATTTTCATTTGTTTTGAACATTCCGGATAATATCGAAAAAGCAGCCGAGACCAAAAAGTTTTGTGTACTCATCAGAGTCGTGCTGGAAAATGCGCACAGCATTATTCAAAAGTACCCAATTCATATTAATCAATTAGTTGATTAATAGTTTTCTATACAAATAGCATACTAGAACCAATTTATTATGAATTTGCATAATCAATGACATCAAGAAATCATTTGTATAAATCTAAAAGGCGGGATGAAATCCATGCCTTTTTCTTTTTTTAATAAAAAAGGGACAAACTGGTAAACTGTTTTCTATAAAGGGAAAGGGGCAAATAGGCATTATGACTATAGTCTTGTTCATTCTTGCCGGGCTGGCTGAAATTGGCGGCGGCTATCTTGTCTGGCTTTGGCTGCGTGAAGGCCAGACATTCTGGTATGGAATTCTCGGCAGCTTGATCCTTGTTATATATGGCGTCATCCCGACGCTTCAGAGCTTCCCTTCGTTCGGCAGGGTTTATGCTGCTTATGGTGGAGTGTTTATCATCCTTTCTGTTCTTTGGGGCTGGGGAATTGATAAAAAAACCCCGGATACATTCGACTGGATCGGCTCTGTCATCTGCATCATCGGAGTGGGCGTCATGCTTTGGTGGCCAAGAGGATAAAAATAGCGTCCGCAATCTCTAATTTAAGAGGAGAGTGGGACGCTTTTATCTTTATTTTTTCCCTTCCTGTTTCGGCTGATCCATGCTCGCCTCCAGCTGGTTTGCTTTTGAAATCAGAATGCCGCTGAAGATGATGGTTAAAATCATATTAAAGATTGTCATCATTAATAAAACCACAAATTTATTATCCGTCATCACGATTCCTCCTATGGAATTAATCTCCTCCATAGGATGGTCCATTTTTGCAGAAATATGAATGAATCGCTTTCTTGGATGGATGAGAAATTTCTTTCCTTGTCATTTATAAATGAGTGATGTAACATGGGTGATGTAAAAATGAATACGCGATTTTCCACTAGGGGTGCGAAAGCTGAGAGAGGCAGAAGCCTTAACCCTTAGAACCTGATCTAGTTTGTACTAGCGTAGGGAAGTGGTTGTGGTGCATCTCGCTATATAGCGAGGCTGCTTCGTTGATGAAGTTAAACGACAACCGTTTCTGCCTGTGCAGGAGCGGTTTTTTTATTGGCTTGAATCATTCTGGCACAGCTGGGAGAAGTAGTGGGAAAAGCAGTAGAGGAGGAATACGAAATGTCATTTTCAAAAGAATGCCGACAAGCGGCTAATGAAATTTGGGAAGCGAGCTTCCGCCATGCATTTGTGCGTGAGCTGGGAGAAGGAAGTTTATCCAGAGAGAAATTCCGGTTTTATGTGATGCAGGATGCATATTACCTAAGCCATTTCGCACGCGTCCAATCATTCGGTGCTGCAAAAGCATTGGATATGGAAACGACGAGCCGAATGGCCGCTCATGCCCAAAGCACAGCTGAGGCGGAGTTGAGCCTTCACAGCAAATTTTCAACACTGATGGGCATTACAGAAGAAGAGCGGGCATCGTTCAAGCCGGCGCCAACAGCCTATGCTTATACATCACATATGTACAGAGCGGCCAGCCTTGGAGGATTAGGAGAAATCATCGCTGCATTGCTGCCGTGCTACTGGCTTTACTATGAAATCGGGGAGAGGCTGAAAGACTGCAAACCGGAAGACTCCATCTATCAGGAATGGATTGCAGCCTATGGCGGCGAGTGGTTCCGAACGCTTGTGGAAGAACAGATCCACCGCCTTGATGTGTTGGCAGAAGAAGCAACTGAAAAGCAGAGGGCGCAAATGAAAGAACTATTCATTATCAGCAGCCAATACGAACTGCAATTCTGGGAAATGGCCTACACGAAGGAGAAGTGGCAAAGTAACACTCCAAGTAACACTCCAGGTGACAGGCATGCCACGGAATTTGTCGATTTATGCGAGAAGGAGGGAGTACGATGAGCAGAAGTCAGAATGGACTGAAGTTGACGGATGTTTTGGTGACGATTGTGGTGGCAATCGTGTTTGGTTTGATTTACAAGGTGTGGGGGCCGCTGTATAGTTTTGCGGCTACCCTTGGCCTTCATATTGATCAGTTGATCTACGGCATGTGGTTTATGGCCGGGACGGTCGCTTATCTTTTGATTCGAAAGCCTGGGCTTGCTCTATTGGCAGAGATTGCTGCCGCCAGCGGTGAATTCCTGACTGGTTCCCAATGGGGACTCGAGGTGCTCATATACGGCGTGATTCAAGGCTTGCTTGCAGAGCTTGTTTTCTTGTTATTCCGCTATAAACGATACGACATTTTGGTAGTGTCGCTCGCTTCTATAGGATCTGCAGCGGGTTCCATCGCCATGGACTGGTACAAAGGGTACATTGGAGATTTGGCCCCGTGGAATCTCACCTTATATCTTGTCGCAAGGCTCATTGGATCCGTCCTGATTTCCGGCGTCTTTGCCTACTATTTGGTGAAGGCTCTAGAGCAGACAGGTGTGACCGGCATGCTAAGGCCAATCTCCAAAAAGGAATACGATTCTCTTGATCAATGATGAGGTGAGCAGCATGAGCACCATTTGCAAAGTGGAAAACTTACGGCTGAAATATCCCGGAAATGAAGGACTTGTTTTTAAGGATTTCACTCTTCCAATCAATCAAGGAGAAAAGGTGCTGCTTATTGGACCGTCGGGGTGCGGGAAATCAACTCTGCTTCAGGTGATGGCCGGGATAATTCCGCACTCTTATGAAATTCCCATGAAAGCAGAAACCATTCAAACGCCGGAATCATGGGGATATATCTTTCAAGATCCTGATTCGCAGTTTTGTATGCCATATGCAGATGAGGAACTCGCTTTTGTTCTTGAAAACTTAAATGTACAGCCTGAAACCATGCAGCAGCGCATCCATGAACTTTTAAACAGCGTTGGCCTTTCCTTGAACGATATCCATCATGAAATCAACAGCATGTCCGGGGGGATGAAGCAGCGACTGGCTATAGCTTCTGCACTTGCTTTGGAACCGGAAGTCCTGTTCCTCGACGAACCGACGGCGATGCTCGATCAACAAGGAACGGAGGACATTTGGAAAACCATCCATAACGCAGCTGTCGGTAAAACGATGGTGATTGTTGAACATAGGCTGGAGCATGTTTGGGATCTGGTGGACAGGGTCATCATGCTTAGCGATGATGGAACAATCGCTGCTGAAGGCCCGCCGCATTCCCTTCTACTTGATCATAAGGAAACCATGATGGAGCAAGGGATCTGGTATCCGGGGGCATGGAGCGATTATTTGAGTGAAAAAGAGAAATCATCGCATCTTCCAGCAAATAAAGAAGTGATTTCTTTAAATGAGTTTCGAGGCTTTTATGGGAAAGAAGAGCGTATCTCCATCCCGCATGCCTCTGTGATGAAAGGCGATTGGATTAGTATCATCGGCAAAAATGGTGCGGGTAAAAGTACTCTCCTTCACAGTTTAATGAAGCTCATCCCCACCAAAGGAAAGTACATGATCAATGGAAAGGCTGCAGGGAAAACGGATGACTTAACACAAGATATCACCTTTGTATTTCAAAACCCGGAACATCAATTTGTCAGCCATACGGTCTATGACGAAATTGCCTACACCCTCCGAGTTAGAGGCGAGGCAGAAGAAGAAGTGAAGGAAAGGGTAGAAGAAATGCTCGACATGTTCCATTTGAATGGATGCCGCAGCCAGCATCCATATCAGCTTTCCATGGGGCAGAAAAGAAGATTGAGTGTTGCAGCGGCCATTGTCTCACAGCCTGGCATTGTCCTTTTAGATGAGCCGACATTCGGACAGGATGCCAAAAATACATTTGCCATCCTGGAAATGATGGAGCATTGGAGAAGACAGGGGACCACAATCATGATGATTACCCACGAACCGGAAATTATAGAGAACTATTCTACAAAGGTATGGGAGATTAAGGACGGAGAGCTTGTAAAAGAAGATGTACACTTGAATTTGATTGATCCATCTGAGGTGATTTACCATGCATAGGTCTTTTCGATATCAGGAAACGTGGCTTCATAAAGTCAACCCATCCTTAAAGCTGCTCAGTCTCTTGATTCTATTTTTGGCAGCCTTATTCATCAACAACCCTAATGTTCTCGTGAATTTCGCCATCTTATTGACCATCATTCTGTTTGCGTTTTCTGGCCACCCATTCAAAAGAGTATTCTGGATTGCCTTTCCGTTTTTCTTCATTTCCCTGACAACCGCAATTCCGATGATTTTATTCGGGACCGGAGAAGAACAATGGATTCATTGGGGAATCATCCAGGTTTCAAAAGAAAGCTTTATCAGGGGCTTGCATATCGGATTGAGGGCTTTCGCGTTTTCCCTTTTGGGCCTTTTATTCAGTCTGACCACCAGACCGGTCTATTTGTTCTACTCACTGATGCAGCAGCTGAAGCTCAGCCCGAAATACGCGTACAGCTTCATGGCAGGCATCCGATTGATTCCGATTATGATTGCAGAATTCCAAACCATCCGCTCCGCCCTTAAAGTCAGGGGCATACAGAAAAGGAGTGGGCTGAAAGGCGTCTATCACATGATGCAGACCTACTCCATTGCATTGCTTTCCCAAAGCATCCGCCGGGCGCATCGTATGGCAGTCGCCATGGAAGCCAAGCGTTTTAAAAGCAGCGCACAAAGGACGTTTTATTACCAATTGGGCTTCAGCTATTTGGATTGGCTATGGATAGGACTGGTGATTTTGATGGTTCCGGCTATTTATCTAACGGGCATGCATTTCCCTTATATTCCGATAACGGATGTAAGAGGATGAGGAAATAGACAAAAAGCTTCCCGCAAGCAGACGAAACTCTGCTCATGGGAAGCTTTTTTTGTTCTTCATAACTCAATTGAGAGAAACTCCTTTAGGCCGGCTTTTCCGCTGGCGGTCACTTTAACCGCGCGGGTGCCCGGGATGCGCGTCAGCCATTCCAGCTCAAACATCTTTTCTAAAAGTGCATGGCCAAGGGATCCGGCCAAATGGTATCTGCGTTCTGTCCAATCCAAACAACATTTTGCAAAAGCCCTTCGTTTCTTTTTAGCTTCTTCGAGGTCAATCTCCATCCTAGTAAAAAGTTGTTCTCCTTCAGGCGTCAAAATGAAGTTTAAATCATCTTTTTTTAAATAGCCTTTGTCGATCATCATAGTGGTAAGTGCCACCCCTACGTGTCCTGCAAGGTGGTCATAGCAAGTACGGGCGTAGTCAATGGCTTTCTTTTCACTTGCTTGACGCAGGGATTTGACGGGAGCAGGAGGGGATATTTGCAAAAGCTTCTCAACTATTTCAGCTGCTTCATTATTGATTAGTCGATAATATCGGTGTCTGCCATGCTTTTCTGCACAAATCAAGTTGGATTCCATCAACTTGTTCAAATGAAAACTCGCTGTCTGGGGCTTAATTTTAGCTGCAAGTGCCAATTCACTAGCAGGGTGAACACTGCCATCCATAAGACAAACCAGCATGGCAGCTCTTGAAGGTTCACTGATTGCAGCGGCCACGGAAGAAATATTGGGATTCATGCTTATTCCACCTTTCATTAATTTACATCCATATTTCGATGATAATTGAAATGTAAAAAATATACAATGGATGAGTAAATGAATGGAGGGAATGAAATGAAAATAGAAACGCAGGAAAACATAAAGGAAATCCATCCGAAAGTCATGTATTATGGAACGCCGGTTGTCTTATTGAATACGCTCAATGAAGATGGCACCACGAATATCAGTCCTATCTCCTCTTCTTGGGCACTAGGGAAAAATATCATTCTTGGAATCGGCCTTGGAGGAAAAGCAATCGAGAATTTGGAAAGACATAAGGAATGCACGCTAAACCTCCCCGATCCTAGTTTGTGGGGGAAAGTTGAAAAAATAGCTTCTTACACTGGGAAATTGGAAGTGCCGAATTTTAAAAAGGAAATTGGTTTTTCTTATATGAAAAACAAGTTCCAAGCTGCGGGACTTACACCTTTTGAATCTAAGACGGTAATTCCTCAACGGATTCAAGAGTGTCCCATCCAGATTGAAGCGAAAGTCAATCATATCCGTATTCCGGAATACGACCCGTTTTTTGCAATCGTTGAAACAGAAGCCATCCATTTTCATGCTTCGGAAACGATTATAAAAGATGAGAATTATATTGATCCTGCAAAATGGAGTCCGCTTATCTATAACTTCCGCCACTACTTTGGGCTTGGTAAAGAACTTGGAAAAACATTTCGCGCATGAGAAGAGCCCTGCTGAATCAATTCAGCAGGGCTCTTGGAACTTGTAGCCTTCGATTATTTTTTCTTCATCAACGAAACGATAAAGGCAAGGACGGCAATCACCAATGCCCCAATGGAAAGATAGAGAGGAAGGGATGAAGCGTCATCCTCATTCTCCTCACTCTGAACAGCTGCTGTTGAATGGGCGCCGTGATGATCGGCTTCCTCACCTGTAGCTTTGCTCACAACCGTGATGGACGCAGGCTTATCGGAATCTTCCGGGCCGATCCATTTTACTTCGCTGTTATCTGCATAGGTTTGGTAGGCTTTCCAGATCAATTGATCGGCATTGTCGCTTACTTTTCCCTGCATATCGAATTCACCGAATTCAGTAGAGGCAATTCCTTTATCTTCAGCTTTCCATGTGATGCTTTTTACTTTGCCGCTTGCATCCTTTTCGAATGTATAAGACCATCCTGGAATTGCTTTTACTCTGGAAATGTCGACTCCTTCAGGTACAACGACTTTCACCATGGTGGTAGCCGTTTCTTTTTCGGATGGTACTCTTACCGTGAATTTTTCATAAGTTCCCTGTTGTACTTCTTTTGGAAATACCACAACGTGTGCGCTTGCCATGCCTGCAAAAGCAAACAGTAATACGAATGCGAGTGGAATCATTTTCAATGCTTTTTTCATTTTAAATTACCTGCTTTCATTGAGTATTTATTTCATAAAGAGTGAACTCTTTTTTGAAAACGGAATAGTTGTCCTTGCTGTCGTAAACGATGATTTCCATCTGCCAATCCCCAGGTGCTGGGAAGTAAATCCCGTCAGCACTATAGAGGAATGAGTTTCCTGTATTTTTATCAGATTTTAGCGGGACCTGGATAGGTTCCGTTTCTTCTTTTCCTAACGGCTTCAAGACTAGTTGGACATCATTTGGATTTCGCCCGTCGGGAGTATCTATCTTCACTTGGATGTGGCTGCTTATCCCCGGCTGTGCAGGTGCAGCATTTGTAGAAACCTTAAAGCCATTTTGGGTGCTTGCCCACTCTATCGGTTTATTTTCTGGAAGAGGGCTTGTGTATGTAAGTCCCCCAACGATGGCAGTGATGAGAATCATGAGCGTCAGATCTGCCCAGAACCATTTGCGGAAGCCATTCTCTTGAATCGTGGCCACTTTCTTGCGCAAGACGGCCCCGATTATAAGGACAACGCATGCTAAGCCGATTTTTGACAGCAAGAGGATTCCCCATAAATCTTTAGTGAGATAAGAGGTATCTCCTGCGAGCATCAAAGTCAGGATTCCGCCTGTTAAAAACAGAAGGATCATGCTTGCTAACGCACCTTGAGAAAAACGTGGAATGAATTTCTTCGCTTGTTCGCGGTGGCTTTTCCAGAAAATCAGGATATAGAATAGTCCGCCTGTCCAGATGGCTGCTGAACCTAAGTGGACAATATCAAAAGTGATGCCAAATATTTTTGGGACAGTTGTATTCGCGTGTCCGTTTACCCCTTCAAGTGCCAAAAGGGAAAGGATCCAGAAGCCGTCAAACCATTTTGATTTTCCGCCAATCCATAATCCTGCAATGCTGATGATAAGTGACAGTCCCCAAGTGATTCCAAATGCTGTACCAGTAAAGAAAGGAATGAGGTTGTTCACATTCAGGGAGTGTCCGGATAACAGTACATCGGCATTTGGCCCGATTCCGATGATGATCATCATGTATAAATAAAACCATTTCATGCGCATCAGCCATTTTTTTTCGTTTGGCATTGTTATGAATGAATCAGGTGAAATTATCCGCCATGCAAGCCATCCGGTAAGCAGGAGGAGGCTTACGTAATAAATGGAGCGGAAAAACCAGACGAGCCCGAATGGACTGGAGCTTCCGGTGCTGCCTAGAATCTGTGATTTGTCGGAATCCGAAAGAGGCTTCCCGATAGAAAATACATAGGTTGAGCCAACAGGGTGTCCATCCTGGGAGGTGGCCCTATATGTCACTGAGTAGACACCATTCTTCAATGGAGGCAGCTTGAGTGACATTTGGTGATGGTTTTTGCTCAGCAATGCCTTGCTGGAATCTGCTTCTTTCCCATTTGAGTCCTTCACTTTAATTTCATATAAGCTGCTTTCTAGCCGTTCATTGAACGTAAGAATAATTTGATCTGGTGCTGTTTTTAGCGTGCTGTTTTCAGATGGTGAAGCAGACAGCAGTACAGCGTGGGCATCGGCTGATTTTGGAGTCAATAAGTTGAAGATGACCAAAAGGCTTAAAAGCAATAACCATAACCGGCCCTTATGTATCCTCATAGAAACCACCTCCCATTAGTAGTTAATTTTTAACTGATTTTCACATTTTCAAACTTAAGTATAGTGGGTATTTTCTTTTATAACGCGAAAGGTTGTGAACGATTGGTAGCGAAATGTTGAACATTTTATAACAATGACTAACAAGATAACGATCGGAATCCTTTTTTGGATCACTGGTAAAAGCGTTACCCCAGATGAATTCCCTCAGTGGATGATTATTTTTTATTAGAACGGGTAAAGTACATATAGAATCGAAGAAGAAAGGAAGATGTATTCATGGATCAAAAAATGAAAGAGTTAATCGATGGTTTAAATGAGGATTTAGCAAACGAGTATGCTGCTTCCATTATGTATACATACAATGCAGCTGTAGTATCAGGTTTGTATCGTCAAACGCTGAAGCCTTTCTTTGAAAGTGAGATCAGCGATGAGCAGGGACATGCATTGTACTTGGCGGAAAAAATCAAAACATTGGGCGGATCACCGACAACGAAGCCTGCTGAAGTGAAGCAGTTGACAGATGTTAAGGAGATGCTTGAAGAAGCGCACCGTGCAGAGAAGGATACAATCGAACGCTATGAGAAGCGCAAGAAGCAGGCAGAAGAGCTTGGATTGACAGAACTGACTGTGAAACTTGACGATATGATCGCAGATGAAACAGGTCATATGGAAGAAATCGGCCGCATATTAAGCGATGCCCGTTTTAACTAAAATAGAACAGACGAAAACCCCCGTCGTGATTGGCGGGGGTTTTGTTTATTTTTGTTCAAGAATTTGTTTGATTCTATTATGGATATTTCCTTCGTACAGACCGCCGTGGTAGCAGATGACTTTGTCGATATCCAGTTCAAGCAGCTGCTTAAGCGAAAGCATGGCAGACTTCATATCAATTGTGACGGCCGGTGAAGGGCCTTGAAGTTCTCCATTCTCCACCACCATAGCATCACCGGCAATCAATGTCTTGCTTGCATGATGGAAAAGGCTGATGTGTCCGGGAGTATGTCCCGGGGTAGCGAGGACGGTCAATCCGCCTCCAATATCAAGCACCTCTCCTTTCGTTATAACGCGGTCGACAGGAGCTTTCGGCGGATTTTTCAAAATAGAAATAAATGATTGTTTCCATTGCTCGGGAATATCTGAAGGGAGACTTGCTTCCACTTTAGATATAGCCTCATCCGTAATCTTCAGTAATCGTTTATCCCCTTGGATATAAGGCTGTTCCACGCTGCTGGCTAATACCTTTATAGCTCTTTCTGCTTCATCAAGAAGAGCGGAAAGACTGCCAATATGGTCAATATCTTGATGGGTAATGAGGATAGTGGAAAGAGAATCCATCCGGACGCCTGCTTTTTCAAACGCTCCTTTAAAGAGTGGAAGCTGTCCAGGAAAACCCGTATCAATCAATAGAGCTTCATTGTCATCCCAAATCAATACAGGGTGAATCGTCTGTACAGCCCCCATCATTTCTGCGGATATTTCAAGCATTTCAATCCCATTTCCTATTTTCATATAAACGTTCGCCCCTTCCATCTTTCTACAAAATATAGAATAAAGAAAAAGGAGAATGCAGTCAATAGTAAAATATTTAATTATAACATAAAATTATTTATTTGTCAATATTATATTTCGTCACTTTTTCTTAAAAATTCCCACATAAAATCCATAAAAAATTGTTGGAAATCAAAATCAACTTTTGTATAATGAACTAGCATTTATATTAAACATAAAGTTTCGTAATAATAAACTTTCTTCACTTTGAGTTTACTTATTTTAAACAGTGAGAGAGGTACTGACATGAAAATAGGGAAGAAAATTAAAAACTTAAGGGTGAAAAAAGGGCTTACCCAAGAGGAACTGGGGGAAAGGACCGATTTGAGCAAGGGGTATATTTCGCAGCTTGAAAGAGACCTCAGTTCACCGTCCATTGATACGTTCTTTAGTATTTTGGAAGTGCTGGGCTGTTCTCCAAAGGACTTCTTTGATGAAGATGTAGCGGATCAAAAAGTCGTTTACCACGAAGAAGATCAAACTGAGTATTGGGATGATGAAAAAGGCTATCGAATTCAATGGCTTGTGCCGGAATCCAATGAAAAGGAAATGGAGCCCATCATTTTAACACTCCAGGACAATGGGGAATTTAAAGCTTTTCCTCCTTCTTTATCGGAAACATTTGCCTACGTGCTTGAGGGGAAGATCTCCGTTCGGGTCGGGAATACATTCTTTCATGCCAAACAGGGTGAATCGATTTATTATCTGGCCTCTGATGAGCACCAATTCATTAATGCCCATCATGGGACCTCAAAAGTTTTAATTGCCGCAACACAATCTTATTTATAACTTTAGGGAGTGGGAATGAGTGGAAGAGCAGACGATTATTCGTTTTGAAAATGTGACAAAGAAATTTGATGAAACAACTGTATTGAGAGATGTCAGCTTTGAAATAGAAAAAGGGAAATTCCATACACTCCTCGGACCTTCAGGGTGTGGGAAAACAACTATTTTACGTTTAATTGCAGGATTTATGGAGCCTACTGAAGGAACGATCTATATCAATGGCAAAAAAGTAAATCAATTGCCGGCTAACAAAAGACAGGTCAATACTGTGTTCCAGGACTATGCACTGTTTCCTCATTTAAATGTATTTGAAAATGTTGCATTCGGACTTCGCATCAAGAAAATGAAGAATGCACAGATTCAGGAAAAAGTCCGTGAAGCGCTTCGCTTCGTCAACTTGGAAGGCTATGAAACAAGAGAAATCAATGAAATGTCCGGCGGGCAGAGACAGCGTGTCGCGATTGCCCGTGCCATTGTAAACGAGCCGGAAGTAATCCTTTTGGATGAACCGCTGTCAGCACTGGATTTGAAGCTGCGTACGGAAATGCAGTATGAATTGAGGGAGCTGCAGCGCAGACTCGGCATCACGTTCATCTTCGTCACGCATGATCAGGAAGAGGCCCTTGCGATGTCGGATGAAATCTTTGTTATGAATGAAGGGGTCATTCAGCAAAGCGGTACACCTATCGATATCTACGATGAGCCGATCAACCGTTTTGTGGCTGATTTCATTGGGGAGTCGAATATCGTTTCTGGGAAAATGGTGAATGACTACCTTGTTGAGTTCGTCGGGAAGCAATTCGAATGTGTGGACAAGGGGCTTCAGGCAAACGAATCGATTGAAATCGTCATCCGCCCGGAAGATTTAGAGATCACAAAACCGGAACAAGGCAAGCTTGAAGTACGTGTGGATTCTCAATTGTTCCGCGGCGTTCACTACGAAATCTGCGGGTTCGATGATGCCGGCAATGAGTGGCTTGTCCATTCAACGAAAAAAGCGGTTGTCGGTACGAAGATCGGACTATATTTCGAACCTGAAGCCATCCACGTTATGCGATTCAATGAATCAGAAGAGGACTTTGACAGACGCCTTGAAGGCTATCAAGAAGGAGCCTCAAAATGAGCAAAACGAGAAACGTCTATCTGATTCCTTATGTATTCTGGATTATATTGTTTGTCGCAGCTCCGATCCTATTGATTGTCTATTATTCCTTCTTCAACATCGAAGGGGATTTTAGCTTCGAAAACTATCAAAAATTCTTTACGCCTGTTTATATGAAAATGACGATAAGCTCCTTTTGGTATGCATTTTTAATTACTGCCTTTTCCCTGTTGATTGCGTACCCGGCTGCCTATATCCTGACAAAGACGAAGCATAAGCAGCTATGGCTTCTATTGATCATTCTTCCATCTTGGATCAACTTGCTGTTAAAGGCATATGCATTCATCGGGATATTCGGAACATATGGAGCGGCGAATGCGTTTTTGGAAGCTGTTGGAATCGGCACAAAACAAATTTTGTTCACTGATTTCAGTTTCATTTTTGTTTCGGTCTATATTTTTATACCGTTTATGATTTTACCAATCTATAACGCACTTGAAGAAATGAATCCATCCTTAATCTCTGCATCACGGGATTTAGGGGCAAGTGCATGGACGACGTTCAAGAAAGTGATATTCCCGCTGACGCTTGATGGAGTCAAATCAGGATGCCAGGCAGTATTCATTCCGGCCCTTTCTCTTTTCATGCTCACAAGGCTTATTGCCGGCAACCGGGTCATCACTCTCGGTACCGCAATTGAGCAGCATTTCCTTGTGACAATGGATTGGGGAATGGGTTCCACAATCGCGGTGTTCCTGATTATTATCATGGTTGTCATCATGGTCATCACAGGCAGCAGAAAGAGAGGGCTGTAGAATGAGAAAAAACGGAAAACTTGCAAACGTCTATCTGGCAGCGGTCTTTATCATTTTATACGCCCCGATCTTTTATCTGATGTATTATTCCTTCAACAGCGGGGGAACCATGCATGATTTCAAAGGTTTCACATGGGAATGGTACAAAGAAGTCTTTCATGATACACGTTTGTTCATCATTGTACTTAATACATTGATCATTGCTCTGTTGTCGGCTGCGATTTCTACCATCTTGGGTGTCATCGGGGCAATTGCAATTGCCAATGTGAAAAAGAATCAAACGAAAAATACGCTATTATCTTTTAACAATGTCTTGATTGTCAGCCCCGATGTCATTATCGGAGCATCTTTTCTAATCCTATTTACGATGATCGGCCTGAAGCTTGGATTCATGTCTGTCCTCCTTTCACATATTGCTTTCAGCGTTCCGATTGTCGTCATCATGGTCCTGCCGAAACTGCAGGAAATGAGCTCATCCTTGATCGATGCAGCAAAGGATCTCGGCGCGAGCCGCTGGGATGTCCTGTCAAAGGTCATTTTGCCTTACATCACTCCTGGGATCTTCGCAGGATTCTTCATGGCATTGACCTACTCCCTGGACGATTTTGCTGTCACATTCTTTGTGACCGGAAATGGATTCTCTACCTTGTCGGTTGAAATCTATTCCATGGCACGCCAAGGAATCTCATTGACAATCAATGCGTTGTCGACGCTGATCTTCTTGTTCACGATGATATTGGTCGTGGGCTACTACTTCATTAATCAGCGGAATATGAAAGCGGGAAGAATGGGGGTTAGAAAATGAAGCAGCTGATGCGTGTATTTATAGCGATCCTCCTCATTTCCGGCGCACTCATTCTGCTCGTCGATAAATTGAATTCTTCTGAAGGATACGGCGGCAAAAATACATTGACGATCTACAACTGGGGAGACTATATCGACCCGGATTTGATTAAAGAATTTGAGAAGGAATCGGGAATGAAGGTCATTTACCAGACATTTGATTCCAATGAAGCAATGATGACTAAAATCCAGCAGGGTGGGACCACTTACGATGTAGCCGTCCCTTCTGAATATGCGATTGAAAAAATGAATGGAGAGCATCTGCTTCTGCCGATCGACAAGTCCAAACTGCCAAACTTGAAATACATCAATCCTAAGTTCATGGACCTGTCTTTCGATCCGGATAATAAATATTCTGTTCCTTACTTCTGGGGAACGGTCGGGATTGTCTACAATCCTGATATGCTGGGGGGCAAGAAAATCACTTCCTGGAATGACTTGTGGGATAAGGATCTCAAGAACCAAATCCTGCTCGTGGATGGAGCCCGCGAAGTCATGGGGATGGGACTTAACAGCCTTCACTACTCCTTGAATGATACAAATGAAAAGCATCTGCAAGAAGCAAAACACAAGCTTGATAAGCTGACACCGAATATCAAAGCCATTGTCGGAGATGAAATAAAGATGCTCCTGGCTAACGAAGAAGCGGCCGTTGGCGTTGTTTGGTCCGGCGACGCAGCCGAGATCATGTATGAAAATGATAAACTGGACTACGTGCTCCCGAAGGAAGGGACAAATCTTTGGTTTGACAATATGGTCATTCCGAAGACAGCCAAAAATGTGAAAGGAGCGCATGAGTTTATCAACTTCATGCTCGATCCGAAGCACGCAGCGCAAAATGCGGACTACGTCGGATACTCCACGCCAAACGCGAAGGCATTAACATACCTTCCAAAAGATGTCTCCTCGGATACACGCTTCTATCCAACAGACGACATGACCGACAAACTGGAAGTCTACGAAAACCTCGGAAAGAAAATGCTCGCTCACTACAACGAGCTGTTCCTTGAGTTTAAGATGCATGGTAAGTAGAAAAGCGGAAACTAGACAAACAAAAAAAGGATCGCCGGGTAAGCTCGCTAATCAGAGCGCCCCGCCGATCCTTATTTTTTAATCTTCTTTCAGTTCATATCGATCCAGTTCAAAATGATCCAGGAATTCCTGGTAGGCTTCCATTTTCCCATCGATCTTGATTCGCTCCTCGCTGCTGAGGCCGTCCTCCTTCACCTTATCCTCGAACTCTTTCATTTTCGTCTTTAAATAGGAAGCAACATAGGTTTCGCTGAATGTCGTATTAAACATGGAATCACCTCAATTAGTTATTTCTAGACTATTCCCTTTACTGGAATAATCAAACAAATTAAGTCAAATGTAATATATTACTAGGATTTATATTCCAAGTTTCGACATTTTTTGCTATGATTCATATAATATGATTGATTTATAGGTATTAATCACCAGGGTTCAAGAGGGACGATAATCATGCAAAGGAAGATGAACGATGAAAATTTCTGCTTTTTTTTCAAGACAAAAAGAAGATTCAATGGAATCAGCTAATCTTCCAAGCCTTAGCATCAATGATAAAAAGGTATATGAAGCATTGTTCAACAATCATATTGATTTGACTTTCATCTTGGATCGGGACGGAACGATTTTAAATATTAACGAAGCCACTTCTAAGACAACCGGGTACAGTAAAAAGGACATGATCGGCGAAAGTTTTATCCCTTTCGTCGTAGAAGAGTATCTGGATACTTCCATGGAGCTTTTCAATCGTGTCCTTAAAGGGAAAACGCAGAACTCCATATTTGCCATCAAAGCAAAAAGCGGAGATCCGATTTTGGTCAATTGCATCACCATCCCCATTACGGACGAAGGGGAAGTGGTTGGAGCGATTGGAATCTCGAAAAATATTACAGAAGAAGAAAACTTGAAAAAAGAGCTCGACTTGAATGAACAGAAGTATCGATCATTATTTGAAAATCATCCGGATGCCGTCTATTTATTAGGGTTGGATGGTGCTTTTGTCGACTGCAATGACTCTTTATGCCGATTCCTCGGCTATTCGAGGGAAGAATTGGCCTATTCATTCCACAGCCTGGTAGCGGAAGAGTATCTCGACTATACGAATGAATGCTTTGCTAAAGCTGCTGAAGGGTCGCCACAGAATTATAATTCAGTCGGAATCCATAAAAACGGGCAGAGGGTTGCCGTCAACATTACAAACATTCCGATGATGATGGACGGGAAAATCGTCGGGGTATTTGGAATTGCCAAGGATATCACAAGATCAAGAGCGCAGGAAGAAGCACTTCACAAAGTCCAAGACAGCCTTGTACATGCCCAGAAGATGGCGAACATCGGCAGCTGGGACTACGATTATGAAGCAAATGAAGCTTATTGGTCCCTTCAAATGTATAAGATTTTTGGAATGAACCCCCATGCAGAGTTTAAGGCTTCCTATGAAACATACTTGGAATTCATCCATCCTTCAGACCGGATGAGATTCATCAGCATCTTTCAGCAGGCGATAAAAAACCGTAAAAGCTTCAGCATTGAGTATAAAATCATCCGAATGGACGATGAAGTCAGGATTGTCCATCAGCAGTCGGATATCCTTTTGAAGCCCTCCGGCGAGATTTCAAGAATCATCGGAACCATCCATGATATCACTGAGCGCAGATATGCGGAGAAAAAGCTGGTGGAAAGCGAAAAGCAATTCCGCAATATCTACAACAATCTGGATGTGGCCATATGGTCAATCGATATCCTGGAACCTAGGGTCTTATTCTGTTCAAAGGGTGTTGAGAACATATTTGGCTATCCTGCGAGCTATTTCGAAGAATGCATCGAACAGTTGATGAATGCAATTTATCCTGAGGATTTCCTTGCCATAAAAAATGAATTTAAACAGATGAAACAAGGGAAGACCGTAAAGAAACAGTGTCGAATCTTTCATTCGACCGGCGAAATCAGATGGATAGAAGCGAGCATCATCCCGATCATTGAAGAGGGACAGTTCCTAAGAATTGATGGAATCACGACGGATATTACAGAACAAAAAAGAAACCAGGAAGTCATGAATCATTTGGCCCACCACGACTATCTGACGGATCTTCCGAATAGAAGGAAGTTCGATGAGGAATTGAAGCTGCTGATTGAGGAGTGCCCTTCTTTTGCGATTCTCTATTTAGACTTAGACAGGTTCAAGCATATCAACGACACGTTGGGACATACCATCGGGGACGAACTTTTGATAGAAGTGGCCAATAGATTGAGGACCCATTCGAATCAGCAAATGTTTATATCGAGAATGGCCGGAGATGAGTTTTCCGTCCTCCTGAAAGAGCCAGAGGATTTAGATGACGCAATCAAGGCGGGTTGGTCCATAGGGAAGCCATCCAGGAGCCTTACTTTATACAGGACTATGAACTTCATGTCACCACCAGCATCGGAATCAGCCAGTACCCAGAGGACGGCAATGACGCTGATTCCATTCTGAAACATGCCGATGCGGCGCTATACCACGCGAAGCAGCTAGGGAAAAATACCGTACAGGTCTATCATTCTTCCATGAACGTGGAATCCTTTAAACAGTACTCCCTTGAAAAGGATATGAGGACGGCCCTCCAGGAAAATCAATTCTTCCTGCACTATCAGCCCCGTGTGGAAACCACAACAGGGAAGATCGTTGCAGCAGAGGCGCTGATCAGGTGGAGCCACCCGGAATGGGGCATCATATCACCGGGAGAATTCATCCCGCTTGCTGAGGAATCTGGTTTGATTATTGATATTGGGGACTGGGTTCTTGATGAGGTCTGTGCACAGCTGTCAAAATGGCAGGAAGAAGGAATACAAATTGTACCGGTATCTGTCAATGTGTCAGCAAATCGGTTCCTGCGCAATAATTTGACCGAGGCCATCCAAGCGACGTTGGAAAAATATCAAATTGACTCAAGCTTCATTGAAATAGAGATTACCGAAAGCACCATGATCCAATATCATGATGCCGTATTCCGGACCTTGGAGCAGCTGAGAGATTTGGGAATCAAGCTTGTATTGGATGACTTCGGCACAGGGTATTCGTCGTTGACATATTTAAAGAAGTTTAAATTCGATACCTTGAAAATCGACCGCTCCTTTATTCAAAACCTGGATACTAATCCGGAAGACCAGGCGATTGCGGCTAACCTCATTAATTTGGCCCATGCCTTGAATATGAATGTAGTAGCTGAAGGGGTAGAGCAGATAAGCCACCTCGAAAGAATGAAGAAAAAGCAATGTGATCAAATACAGGGATTCCTATTCAGCAGGCCGGTAGATCATAAGGAATTTGCAGAGAAACTTAAGAAAAAAATCATCAAACCGGTTGTTGAAAAACAGAAGAACCTTAATAAATCCAAGCGAAAGTTTTTCCGGGTGTCGTTTCAATATCCGCTTGCTGCCAATATGACCATCATTGAAATCAACCATAAAAAGGTGCGGTTGGGTACAACGGAGATATTGATTGAAAATATTGGGCCAGGCGGGCTTCGGTTTGCTTCTTCTATTAATCTACCGGTTCGAAATGATATCATTCTAGCCATAGAGGCTGAAATATTTGGACACACCGTCCGCTTCAAAGGGACCATCGTGTGGTCTGAGGACTTGCATCAAGGGGTTTGCCGCTACGGATTTGAGTTTCAATTGGATGAAAAAGATAGAGAAAAGCTCTTGCCTCTTTTGAACCATCTTCAAATCCAGTTGAGGAAGAATCCGCTGATTCCGGATTGCAGCTTTGTCGAAACAAGTGCAGAGGAACATTTTGCTGCTAAATAACACGAAAAAAAGGACTGTACCGCATATATAAGCGGGCAGTCCTTTCGTTTTAAGATATAGCTTTTTTACTCAATGACCTCTGTGCAGCAGCACGAATCGGAAGCAGGGTTCCAATCAAAGTGATGGCAGCACAGGCGAAGAAAAGCTTTGGCAATCCCATGACAGCCAATCCGGTCAGGGAACCGAATATCACCAAATCGCAGACGGAATCAAGGATTGACAGCAGGGATATGGTGGTAGCCCTGACTTCTGACGGAATCAAATCATTGCTGAGCTGCGCGTAAATTGGATAGCGCACGGCCCTGACGAATGTCAGTAGAAAAAAAGCACCGAGCGCAGTCCATAAAATATCACCGAGAGAAGCTGCCAGTACGAGGCCGCCTACTGCAAGAAGCCCTGTCGCGTTCATTAAAAATACGCGTGAAAAGCGCTTGGTCATTAAATGAATGGATCTCGAAGCGAAAAATCCCATCAAAGCCGATAGGGCATACATGACGCCAATCCATTCAACAGGGAGGCCAGCATCCTTTAGAAATGGCTGATCAAAGTTTTTAAACACTGCTCCAGCCGGAATGAAAACAAGTGTCACGTTTAAAAACATCACAAGAAGCTGCGGAGCCTTTTTGATGGCTTTCATTCCTTCAGCGACTTGTGTGAAAGGATTCTCCCGGTAATGAAGGTGATCGGATGGGTTTTTCAAGAAGAACAGAAAGATCACCTCAACTACCTGAAAGCATAACCCTAGAGCAATCAGAAGGATGAATTGTTCATTCTGCAAATCCCTTGCCATGTAAGACCCAAATAGTACGGCTGCAATCATGGAGATGAAACCGGCTGATTGAATTTTTCCCATGGCAGAATCCATAAGGTTTTGTTCATCTGACTTTTTCAATGACTCGTAAATCAGAGCCTCATCGGCCCCTGAGAAGAACGTGACGGAAATCCCGTTTATGGCGCTGTATAAACAGAACAGCCCAATATTATCCGCAAAGAAGAGGATCGATATGCTTGCCATTTTCACAAAAGCGCCAGTGATAAATGAGGCCTTTGGACCAAATCTGTCAGCGAAAACGCCTGTCGGTACTTCCCCGAGCAAGACACCGCCGCTCCAAAACATCAATACGACCAAAATGTTTGCTTCCGTCAATCCTCTTTCCATATAAAAAAGGGTCAATACCGGCTGTATAAAACTGATCGTCCCAAAGAATTGGGACCAAAATAAAATGTTGATATTATGCGATGCGAGAGTATGCTTTTTCAATGTATTCTCCAACTTTCTCAAATTAATCCGATACGTAAAAGATTTTGAGAAACCGGAGTGTTTTAGGATCGATTAGATTTTAGCCACTCCAGTTTCAAGAATGGATAGTGTTTTTTGCATAAGTATTTCCTCCAATAAAATGTAAGTTTAATAACAAAAGAATTATAGCATGTGTGGAATATAAAGATAATCTAAAATTTATAAATATTGCGACAGAAATAGAACTGCTGCGTTGTTTACCATGTGAAAAAGGATTCCGGGTGTGATGGAGCCGGTTTTCTTAAAGAGGTACGAAAGAAGGAGGCCTGCGAAAAAAGCAGAAATGACGACTCCGAGTGAATAGAAATGGGCGATTCCGAATAGAAGGCTGGATAAGATGCTGCTCGTTAAATAAGAATATTTAGATTGAAAAAATGTCAGGATGACTCCACGGAAAATGAACTCCTCATAAATAGGGACGAACAGGGAAGTCGCTAAGAATGTGAGGATAATCAATCCGGGGTGCATATCCCAAACCTGCGCCAGACTCAACTCATTCAGCTGATCCTTTGCTGAGGAAGGGAAAAAGTAATCAATCAGGAAGCCCATAAGATAGGTTGCAATCATTAATCCGAAGATGAGCAGGTACGTTTTTTTCATCCGGAGAGGCTTGAGCGATAATACCGGCCGAATCAGTTTCTTCATAGGACCATAGAATAGCAGGAACAGACATGCCCCAAGCATTTGAAATAAAGAAATGGCAGCCGTTTGAAGACGGTCAAGGGCATAGGCGGATAGGCCATCTATTCCAGGCAGGAGCCATTTTCCGCTTGTAAAAAGAATTTCAGCCAATAAAGAAGAAGCGATCGGGACTAATAGGAATGAAAAAATGATGCCCCATATCAAATGTCTCCATTTGAAAGAATCATAGGAAATGCTGTTTTTTCTCATCTTTTTTCCCCTTCCCTGTGTGTGGTAATTCCCCTTATTTTTGTTCATCCGGAAGTTTTTCTCACACCTGCGCATATACATTCAATACAGAAGGCATGGCTTTCTGAAAACACGCAGGAGGGATGAACGATGAACGAATGGTTTGTGGTACTCAACATCTTGGCCTTTCTGATTCTTGCCGGCGTCCTGGTCTATATGCAGAGGAAGCGGATTTCTTTTTCAAAAAGGGTCTTCACTGCACTGGGGCTGGGTCTTGTATTTGGTTTTGTCCTTCATTGGATTTACGGCAAAACATCTGATGAACTCTCGCTTTCCATGGATTGGTACAATGTGGTCGGATACGGATATGTAAAGCTGCTGCAAATGGTCACGATGCCTCTTGTCTTCATTTCTATTCTTTCTGCTTTTACAAAACTGAAGCTGACGAAAAATCTCGGAAGGATCGCGGGTCTGATTTTGCTGCTGCTGATCGGCACGACAGCTGTCTCTGCAGCCGTCGGAATCAGCACTGCATTCGGATTTAATCTTGAAGCAGTCCAGATACACGGAGGGGATGCGGAGCAGCTAAGAGGACAGCAGCTTGAACAAACGTATACCCAAATTCAGGATCAAAGCTTTCCGAGTAAAGTCCTTCAGCTTCTGCCGGCCAATCCTTTCCTTGATTTCACTGGCCAGAGACCGACTTCAACGATTGCTGTCGTAATCTTTGCGGCGATTATCGGCCTTGCTTATTTAGGGGTCAAACGGAAAGAGCCTGCCCAGGCAGACCAATTCAAGGGTCTGGTCGATTCCATCTATTCTATAGTTATGAGGGTTGTCACGCTTGTATTACGCCTGACTCCGTACGGGGTGCTGGCCATCATGACAAAGGCTGTTGCAACAAGCGATTTTGATGCCATTGTTAAACTGGGCAAATTCGTCATCGCTTCATATGTCGCGCTGCTCGTTGTCTTTATCATCCATTTAATTTTGTTGAGTCTATTTGGCTTAAATCCATTCACTTACGTAAAGAAAGTTCTCCCGGTCCTTACATTTGCCTTCACGTCCAGATCGAGTGCGGGTACACTTCCGTTGAATATAAGTACGCAGACAAAGCACCTTGGTGTTTCTGAAGGAATTGCCAACCTGTCGGGTTCATTCGGATTGACGATCGGCCAAAATGGCTGTGCAGGGATATATCCGGCGATGCTTGCCGTCATGATAGCCCCGACCGTCGGCATCGATCCGTTTACACCATCCTTCATCTTTACTGTAATAGCCGTAGTGGCTGTCAGCTCATTCGGTGTCGCGGGCGTGGGAGGAGGAGCGACGTTCGCTGCCATCCTCGTCCTGTCTGCCTTAAACCTGCCTGTTGCGCTGGCGGGGCTTTTGATCTCGATCGAACCGCTGATCGATATGGGGCGGACTGCACTTAATGTCAGCGGGGCCATGACATCAGGAGTCATTACAAGCAAAGTCAACAATGAACTCGACCTGGATGTCTACAATGGAGCCGCAGAAGAAGTTGGAATATAAATCGACAAAAGTCGGGTCGTGCCTGTCACGACCCGACTTTTGTCTAATAAATAGAAAAATACGAAAATTAGTTCTTTTTAAAATTGATTTCTGTTATTCTGGTAATATCTTGAAAGAGAGGGCAGGGGGAGCGGGTTTGATTTATATAAAGAAAATAGGGGTTCAGCTTTTTTTGTGGCTGGTTACCACATGCTTGTTCCTGTTGATTGTATTCATGCCGACAGAGGCTGTTTATAAGACAGGGCAGGGAGGACAGTTCATTTCAGCTGACTATCACTACACGATTGCACAGCACATACAAAATATAGAGAATTTTTTTCAATACATAAAAGAACATAATGGATTGGGGGATTACAATCCATCGGAAACGCTATTCCACCATATCAAAGATAAAGTGAAGAAAAGCTTGCTGGTCGTCATCCCGGCATTGATTGCCGGGTATTTTCTAGGCGTAGCAAAAGGGGTATTGGATTTCCGGTTGAAGGGCAAGAAGAATGGCTTTCTCGGAAATGGGACTACTTGGTTCTTTTTATCCCTTCCGGATTTGTTTGTCATCATTTTTCTTCAAATCGGGTTGATGTACCTTTACAGCAAAGGTCTGTTTTTCCACGTCGACCTGTTTGGGAGCGATAAATTTGAAAACTTTGTAATGGCCACAATTTTCCTGGCTATCTACCCGATTTTCTATGTCGCAAATATCACAAATACAAGTTTAAGTGATGAACAGGGAATGGATTATATTCGAACAGCCAAATCCAAGGGGATTTCCAGCACTAAGATTTTGTACGTCCATATATTGAAGAATTCAGCCTCCAAGATCCTGACACATTCCAATACGATTACACTCTATGTGTTATCAAATCTATTTATAGTGGAAAAACTGACTGACTTCAGAGGGGCAGCTTATTACTTCTTTGAATCCGTCAGGAGAGGATCAAGCTTCCAAGTGGGCGGGAGTATGGAGGTTAATGTCATTTCCGCAGTAGGATTTACTTTGTTCTTTACAATCATTATCTTCCTATCCAATTTGATTGCCCAACTATGCAAGGCGATGGTCGACCCTGTGGAAGAAAAGGGGGAATCGATATGAATCGGTCGCTCGCTGCAGGCTGCATATTACTGATCATGCTCATCATCACGGCCATTGCTGCTCCGTATCTTCCTTTTGTGGATACTTCATTGAAGGAGCATGTCATGATGAAACAAGAAGATGGAAGCTTTTCTCTGCCGCCTTATGAGCCATCAAAGCAATTTCCGATAGGCTCGGACCAAAAGGGCGTCGATCTTTTGAGCAGGCTCCTGCTTGGAACGAAAGAAACGCTTTTGACGGTATTGGGCATTGCAATAATGAGATACATACTGGCTATCCCGCTCGGGGTGGGGAGCTTTTACTTTAAGCCGGCAAGATACTTGCTGAACATCTGGAACCGCCTATTCTCTTATATGCCGCCAATCTTTTTCCTGGCGCTTCTATTGGGCATCCCATTCATCGTATTCTCAGAAGATAGGACGCTCTGGTTTATGATTGTCATTGCCTTGGTCGATGTCGGCAGGGTTGCAGACATCTTTTACAAGACACTCGTGGGAATTTCCAAAAAGCCATATGTGGAATCAGGAGTGGTTTCCGGATGCTCCAATTGGAAGATGCTCCGGACATATTACTGGCCGCCGCTTCAGCCACATGTGTTGATCCAGTTCTTTTCTGATATCGGCCGCATTCTATTTTTAATCGCTCAGCTTGGCGTTGTAAGGATTTACATCAGCCTCAAATTTGTTTCCCAGCTCGGGGGAGGCTATGATGCGGTGAATACGTCTAATGCTTGGCCGACATTCTTTATCAATATCCTTGAACATATTTGGTCCCATGCTTGGATTCCATTTACCGGCGTCATCGCCATTGCAGTAACTATTTTTACATTTTCGCTCATCAGCAGCGGCCTTCAGCAATTCTTTGACCGGAAGTTTAAGAGATACCAAGGGATGGATTTATAATAAATTTAGACTGCTTTAAGAAAAATTTAATATTCATCTGGGATGATAGTGACAGAAGATATCTCAGCCTATTAAAAAAATAGTTTAAAAATTTGAAACCTTATAGCGTTTAACCCGTAATAAAGTAGGGAAGAGATAATCATGAAATAAGTCGGAAATATCTATATTCATTGTCTAGTATTTTAGGTAAAATAAAACTATGTCATTGGACATCAAAATTGAAGAGGTGGTCTTTC
Source organism: Falsibacillus pallidus (assembly GCF_003350505.1). NCBI lineage: Bacteria > Bacillati > Bacillota > Bacilli > Caryophanales > Bacillaceae > Falsibacillus > Falsibacillus pallidus. The sequence goes on along the minus strand of NZ_QQAY01000014.1, from coordinate 34,801 downwards.
TTGAAAAGAGATCATGATCAAGTAAAACGCGTGATTTCCCAGCTTGGAAAAATCGGTGTGAAAATTTCAAAAACAAAATCTAGACTGGAATTAAGAAAATCTTTAGATGAGATGAAGCGAATCCCAAGCTTCGCTGAACCGAATTCTTGATTCATTCGACAGAGCCCGAAATCTTAGGAGCTCTGTTTTTTCATATTTCTGCCCCTTTTGCGATATACATAGAATAGGGGGGATGGCCGGTGAATAAGAGCATGTTTGATTTAGAGACGCTGAAAGATATCAGAAGGCAGGCTGACGAGATTTCCTACATGTGCATGAGCAGACAGTTCTATGAGGATGAAAAAGTATTGAAGCAAGCGCTCGATCACATCTGCAGGACGCTCGGCATGTTTGCGGATATGGAAATCAAAAAGGTAAAAGGGGAGAATATATCCTATGACCCCGAATCCTACATCAAAGGAAGGATGGCGCTCGCTTATAATGCCATCATGAAAATCAATCAAGATGAAGAATATCCAGCATAATAATAATGGCTGCCCATATCCAAACGGGCAGTTTTTTCTTTTTTTCGAGTATAAGGTGTTCATGGAGGAAGAAACTGTCTTAAAAAGCACAATAACCACACTGATTCCCCTTAGATCAAACGCTTAATGCGCGGAAACTGGCGGTCTATGCGCCGCTTTGCTTCTCTTATGCGCCGGAATCCACCGGCTATGCGCGAAAGAACGTTGCTCATGCGCCAGAACCGGTTCCCTATGCGCCACCGGCTATATACCATGAAAAAAGAGTGCAAGTTTCTATAGAAATCCCACCGCGGAAAAAGAGAAAAAGAGACAATTTGATGGAGAACCTCATTTGGACTATCCCATTCTTCATTTTGGAGGGTGAAAATAGGAGAAAGTGCTATAAAAGTATCAATCAGGGATGCTGGAGGCGCGAAAGCACAGGGAAATGGAGGGGATCTGGGTTCGTGCGCCAGCCCTATGCGCGGAAACTGGCGGTCTATGCGTCGCCGGTCTTCTCTTATGCGCGGAAACATGGCGTCAATGCGCCAAAAAATAGTGTTCATGCGCGAAAAACCCCAGTCTATGCGCCAGCGCCCACAGCCCCGCTCCCGCTATACCCCGTAAGCCTGAATGATTCATATAACAGCACCATTTGACAAAAGTCGGGGGGTGACAGGCAACTTTTAGCCAGGCACCCGCCCCCTTTCAGTCACCATTCAGCAAGCACCTATTAGCAGTTCTTTCTTTTTAGCGTTAATTTGAAGTTTGTGCATACTGCAAAACGGAAACAGTAATAAAAACGAGAGTTTAGAGGAGAAGCGAGTATGCCAGAATTCAAAAAAGGATTACTCATTTACAATGGGAATGCAGGAAATCGGGATTTAGCCAAAAATCTGCAGCAGGCAGTACCAATATTAGCGGAGCATTTAGATGAATTAACGCTGATGAAAACGAAAGAGCCGGGAGATGGGGAGCGGATTTGCCGCGAGTTCGGCAGCCGGTATGATGTCCTTTTCATTATGGGAGGGGACGGGACGGTCCATGAATGTATTAATGGGGTAGCTGAACTTGAAACGCCACCGGTGGTCGGGGTGCTCCCCGGCGGGACATGCAATGACTTCAGCCGGTTATTAAAGATTCCACAGGATCTTGGTGCAGCGGCAGAACTCGCTGCATCCGGAAAGGTAGTCCAAATGGATATCGGAAGTGTAAATGACCGCTATTTCTCGAATTTTTGGGGAATCGGCCTAATCAGTGATACATCCGAAAATATAAACGCTTCATCAAAGAATCTGCTGGGAAAAATCAGCTATTATATCAGTGCGATTCAAACAGTAAAAGAAGCCAGTCCTTTTTCATTTACCTTGACGTACGATGGACAGATTTTAGAGGATGAAGCCGTCATGATATTAGTAGCGAATGGCTGTTTTATCGGAACCAACCGAGTGCCGCTGAAGAAAATCTGTGCAGATGACGGCCTTTTGGATATCCTTGTAATCCGGAATGCCGGATTTGCTCTATTTAAAAGTTTGATTACACAGGAAGAACCCACGGATATGGATCTGGAGGAATCGGATATTATTCATCTGCAGGCAAAGGAAATCTCTGTGGAAACAGACAAACCGATGAAAGCAGACATGGACGGGGAAGTCTACGATGGAACACCGGCAAAGATATCAATCCTTCCCAAAAAGATCCCTTTTATCATGGGGGAATTCCCCTACTGAATCTAATTGAAAAAGCCTCCACCTGCAAAAGCATCCTAGCTGCTGCAGGTGGAGGCTTTTTTGTCTAGAATACGAAGTCTTGAACGGAAATCAACAGCGGTAGTACACAACAGCTTAGACTATAAAAGGAAAACAAATCAGCCTCTGGATGGAAAACATTGGAGAGGAGTTTGGTTATAATAAAGTCAGAAGATTCAAATTAAGGAGGAGCTATGGAAAAACTTATTGATATCAAAGGGGTAAAGAAATGGTATAAGAAAAAGAAATCCAACGAGCTGATTGAAGCAGTAAAAGGAATTTCTTTTCAGGTAGACCGGGGAGAAGTGGTGGGGCTGCTAGGTCCGAATGGAGCAGGGAAGACCACCTTGATTAAAATGATGTGCGGACTTTTGATTCCGAATGAGGGTTCAGTAACTATCAATGGATTCGACATAAAATCCCAAAGATTGAAGGCACTCCGTCATATCAGTGTCGTTTTAGAGGGAAACCGGAACCTGTATTGGCGTCTAACGGTGAGGGAAAACCTCGAATATTTCTCGGGAAATCGAGGAATGTCGAAAAAAGCGGTTTCTCAAAAAGTGGATGAATTATTGGAGCGTTTCAATTTGACAAATAAATCCCATGAGCAGGTTAATACTCTATCAAGGGGTATGCAGCAAAAGCTTTCCATTGCAGTTGCTCTATTAGCAGACACGGATATTATTTTCCTGGATGAACCGACCCTCGGATTGGATATTGAAACAAGCTATGAAATCAGGAAGCTGCTAACGGAAATCGCCAAAAAGGAGAATAAGACGATTCTGCTCAGCTCCCATGACATGCCGGTTGTACAGGAAATCTGTGAACGGGTCGTCATCATTAATGGGGGAGAAGTGGTGACGGATGAAAAAGTCCAGAACCTGCTGGAGTTGTTTGATACAAAAGCTTATAGCTTCACTCTTACAAAAGCGCTCAATAAACAGCAGCTGGCAGTCCTTAATCATAACTTTTTAGCGAATATGAGCCAAGAAGAAAACGGAGAAACTAAGTTGGAAGTAACGATTTCCCATAGCGAGGAATTTTATCAGGTAATTGACTTATTGAAGGAATTCCATGCTTCCATTGAAAAAATTGATCGTGCGTCCATCGACTTTGAAAAAGTATTTATGAAGATCGTGAAAGGAGAGCCGGAGAATGAAGTCACTTTATCTGCTACAAGCTAATTTCAGACGGGAAGCGATTCTTCTTAAACGCTATCTTCCGAATACAATCAGTATGATTATCACATTTTACTGCATTTTTTTAGCGATGTTTTTCGGAATCAAAATTGTGGGGGATCCAGGTTCAGTCGATACGAATGTCCAATATGTCATCGTCAACTACATCTTCTGGTATATTGCCATGATGGCGATGCAGGATATCGGCTGGGTGATTTCAAACGAGGCATCTCTTGGTACTCTCGAACAGATGTATATGTCTCCTATGGGAGCCTGGCGCATCTTGTTTGCCCGAATCGTTTCTTCAACCGTTTTACAGCTGATCATCATCAGCTTGTTGCTCTATGTTTCCATGGCCACGACAAATACTTGGCTGAATATCGATATTCTTTCGATTGCTCCAATTCTCATTTTGACGCTCTTAAGCATGTATGGGATCAGCTTCATGATTGCAGGAATGGCGATTATCTTTAAACAAATCCAGGCATTTTTGCAAATTCTTCAATTTGTTTTCATGGGATTGACCTTCCTGCCATTGAGTGTCGCTCCATATCTTGCGGCCGCGCCATTTGTAAAAGGGGTGGATATGGTGAGAACCATCATGGTAAAGGGAGTCTCGTTGCAGTCCTTTACAGCCATAGACTTTCTCATACTTGGGGTGAATGCACTCGTATATTTAAGTCTCGGCCTATGGGTTTTCAAGAAATGTGAAGAGATTGCCATGAAAAAAGGTATACTGGGACAGCACTAATAATGAAAACATACCCGTAGCTCCTCGTTTGCTGGAAGCCTCGGGTATGTTTTTTACATTTGATCCGGGGCAGAAATCCCGAGTAATCTCAATCCTTCCGAAAGCACAATTACCACTGCTTGGACCAGTGACAATCTCGAACCAAGCTCCGAGTCTTGTTCTAAAATCCTTACTTTTCCATAGTACTTGTTGAATGATTGTGCCGTATCAATCAAGTATTTGGCTAGGACCGAAGGAGAGAGCTGTGTATAAGCTTTTGAAATCATCTCTGGGAAAAGACGGAGCAGCTTGATGACTTCCCAGCTGTCTTCGTCCGATAAGGAGGTGAATTCTACATCTTCGATAGGAGACTTTCTCAAAAGGGTGTTGGCCCGCGCATGCGTATATTGTATATAAGGACCCGTTTCTCCTTCAAAAGCAAGCATGTCTTCAAGTGAAAACTCAATATTATTCATCCGGTCATTTTTTAAATCGTGGAACAATACAGCTCCGGTTCCGACTGCTTTCGCTACATCCTCTGCATTCTGAAGCCCCGGGTTCTTGGCTTTAATGTTGTTAGCGGCAAGCGAAATGGCTTCATTTAAGACTTCCTCAAGCAAGATGACTCTGCCTTTTCGTGTCGACATTTTTTTCCCATCTTTTAAATAAAGGCCAAAAGGTACGTGCTTCATATGGTCTGCCCATGAAAACCCCAGTTTTTTCAGGACTCCGAATACCTGCTTGAAATGGATCGTCTGCTCCTGGCCAACGATATAGAGAGCTTCGTCAAAATGATATTCCTGTTGACGGTAGATGGCAGCTGCCAAATCCCTGGTGGCATAAAGGGTAGCACCATCCGATTTCTTGATCAGGCAGGGAGGAAGCTGTTTGTCATCTAATCGAACTACTTCGGCCCCTTCAGAAGTCTCCAAGAGTTTTTGTTCTTCCAGAAGCGCGATTACTTCTCCCATCTTGTCATTATAAAAGGCTTCGCCGTTCCAATCGTCGAATTTTACATTCATCAGGTCATAGATGGTCATGAATGCTTTCAGGGACTCATCGCGGAACCAAGTCCAGATTCTTATATTTTCTTCAACACCATCTTCAAGCTCCTTAAATGCCTTTCGCCCTTCTTCTTCTAAAATGGGATCCGTTTCGGCCTCCTGGTGAAAACGGATGTACAGTTTAAATAATTCTCCGATCGGATTTTCCTGAACGTCCTCTTCGACACCCCATTTCCGATAGGCTGTGATTAATTTTCCAAACTGTGTTCCCCAATCCCCTAAATGATTGAGCCGCACTGCCTTATATCCCATTTTTTCGGCAATCAGGGCCAATGAGTTTCCAATCACAGTGGAACGAAGATGCCCCATGGAGAAGGGTTTAGCGATATTTGGAGAAGACATATCCAGTACGACGGTTTTTCCTATCCCGTCCTCACCGCTTCCAAAGGCAGCCCCTGCAGTTAGAATGGAAGGGATGATGGTACGGGCGATCTCATTCTTAGAAAAGAAAACGTTGATATAGGGGCCAGCAGGCTGGACGTGATCAATCTCCGGTCCTTTTATTTTTTGGGAAAGGTGTTCTGCTATTTCAATAGGTGCTTTCTTCATGGCTTTTGCAAGTGAGAAGCAAGGGAATGCTAAATCGCCAAGGTGCTGATGCTTTGGCGTTTCAATAAGGGAATAGATTGTTTGTGCATCTAATTCTCCATTCAATGCAGATAGGATGCTCTCGGTATAAATGCCTTTTAAATCAATCATTCATCTTTTCCTCCTTTTTAAATTAAAAAAAGCCCGCCTCTTATAAAATAAGAGACGAGCTTGTACCCGCGTTGCCACTCTAAATTGACCCAACTGATTTGGGTCCGCTTGAATCGATAACGGATAACCGGCCAGTATTACTGCTGGCATCTTAGAAGTGCGCTTCATCACATGCATCCCGCCAGGCTTTCACCGGCCCCGGCTCGCTAAAGGGAGAGGCATCGACTACTCTCTTCATCATAGACTTTGAATCATTAAGTTCATTTAATATTATTGGCTATTATACAGCCTTTGGAAATTAATTCAAGAGAAAATTACCCATTTGCTCGTTTTTTCTGCCGGGATTTAATCCATCTGATGATCATCTGGATAATGAATAGGGCAAATAGCGCAATCCCTACATACGTGATGATGATTGGATGAATCGGGATATAGGTGCTGATAAAGAAGCCTAGCAGTGTATAAGCTGACGTCCAAATCAACGCCCCGACAAAAGACAGAAGCAGAAAGAGTAGAAAGGAAATGTGCTCAATCCCTGCGAAATAAGGATTCAATTGACGGACGCCAGGTATGAAAAACCCTTTGAGAAGCGAACGTTTGACATTCCAATGGGACATGAACGATTCCCACCTATCTGAGTTAAGCCCTAAATATTTGCCGAAGCGGGAAAGGAAAGGCTTCCCGATATAAGCTCCCAGCAAATAGGCCGTGACCATTCCTGTGAAGGAACCAAGAGTGGATGATGCAATACATCCAATCAAGGATAGTCCGCCCTGCTTCGACAGGACCCCGAGATAGACAAATAAGCTTTCTTCGGGGGCAGGGATGCCGACGATGCCGAAAAATCCCATGACAAATATGAGAAGGTAGCTGTATTGGTTTAATAATTCCAGAATATGTTCGTTCATGTGTTCCTCATTTCCCGCTCGAATGTTCCAGCACATCATTTACGGTCGTGTAGCTGTAGGTTTTTGAATCTTCCAAGGTTAAAAAACGATCCAGTGCTTCTATTGTGTTTTTCGGTGCGTGTTCATCGGCACCGAACGTAGTTCCGCTGTCATGAAGAGTGATGACCGCACCGCTCTGTCTTGCTGCCACTAAACGCTCCAGCAATTTGTCAGCTCCTACATTTTCCTTCCAGTCACCGGGGATAGAAGTCCACATGATTACCCGGCTGCCGGCAGAAGCCATAAGTGTAAAGGCATTGAAGTGCCCCCAAGGCGGGCGGTAATAGAATGGTTTTTCACCAGTAATAGAATAAATAATATCCTGTGATCGTTTGAGATGCGTCCTTAGGGTGAAAGGGGGGATGAACCAGTTCGATATATGTTTGTAATTGTGCAGCCCGATCAAGTGCCCTTCATCATGGATGCGCTTAACGATTTCTGGATATCTTTCAGCTTTTTCGCCGACCAGAAAGAAGGTGGCTTTGACGTTATGTTTTTTTAATACATCTAATAGTCTCGGTGTGTAGACAGGATCTGGGCCATCGTCAAACGTAATGGCAATCCTATTGGGGATTTGCCCCTTTTTAGTGATCCCGATGGAGAAGACCCGGATAAAGATGGTGGAAAACACCGTTAAGATTAAATAGGCGAGTATGATTGCTGCAGCCCATATCAAGAAAATCACCTGCATTCTTTTTATAGGAATATTATAGTATTTAATAAGCATACCAGTTTCATTCGGTTTCTTAAAAGGAAAAATCCGTGAACAAAAAAGGGATGCAGCGATTTGCTGCATCCCTTGATGTATTCCCCGTGTGCCTACATTTGTTGTGACAGAGCCTCAGACTTTGTCAACGCAATTTGCTGGGGGGAAGTTTCTGTTACATTTATTTTCTTTTTGACATCCAAATATTTGATATGATGCTCTTCCATCTCTTTGATTGTGAACTCGAAATCCTCGTACATGACGGAATCGCCTTGTTTCGCATCGTAGTTCTCAGTCAGGATCCAGCCGCCGATTGTATCGATGTCTTCATCGCTTATAGCAAGGCCAAGAAGGTTGTTCACTTCGCCTACAAGGACTTTGGCGTCAATGATGTAATGGTTGTCTTTGATTTTTCGGATCACCGGAATTTCATCCATATCGAATTCATCCCGTATCTCGCCGACGATTTCCTCCAGGATGTCCTCAACCGTCACAAGTCCCGAAGTTCCACCGTATTCATCCATAAGAATCGCCATGTGGATTCTTTCTTTCTGCATCTTGACGAGCAGGTCGTGGATCGGAATGGAGTCGATGACACGGATGATCGGACGTACATAGGATTCTAGTGTCTGCGTATTTAATTCCATGTTATTGATGAGGTCTGTGAAAACTTCCTTCACATTGACCATTCCGATGATATGGTCTTTATCTCCATCAATGATAGGATATCTGGTGAATTTTTCTTCCCTTACGATATCAAGAAAGACATCAAGCGTATCTTCTTTTGCAAGGGAGACGATTTCAGTACGGGGGACCATAATTTCTTTGGCAATCCTGTCATCGAATTCAAAGATCTTATTTACATATTTAAATTCAGACTGATTGATTTCCCCGCTTTTGTAGCTCTCGGAAAGAATGATTCTAAGCTCTTCCTCCGAATGGGCAAGTTCGTGTTCAGATACTGGTTTTAAGCCAAAGAGTCTTGTAACCAGTCTTGCAGATGTATTTAATGTCCAGATAAATGGGTACAGGACTTTATAAAAAGCGATAAGCGGCTTTGCGATTATAAGTGTAATATTTTCTGCTTTTTGAATGGCGAATGTCTTAGGTGCAAGTTCACCTATAACCACATGCAGAAAAGTGATGGCAGTGAATGCGATCGCTACCGAAATAATGTGGGACACGGACGACGTAAAATTAATTTTTTCAAAAAGGACATGGACAAGACCTGCAATTGTAGGTTCTCCAAGCCAACCAAGCCCGAGCGCTGTAATGGTGATTCCCAGCTGACAGGCAGATAAGTACTCGTCTAAGCTCGTAATGACGCGTTTAGCGGAAATTGCACTGCTGTTTCCTTCCTCTAATAATTGATCGATCCGTGAACTTCTCACCTTGACGATCGCAAATTCAGAAGCTACAAAAAAAGCAGTAAGTGCAATAAGTATTACGACAAGCACCAAGTTAAATATGTCCAAATAACTTTCCTTAGCTCGTTTTTTTCAACGAGTAAGGAGTCACCTCCCAAAATAATAAAATAGTAATTTATTAAAAAATTGTTCCTGAGACTGCAAAATAAAGCAATCTCTCTTCATGATGTTAGCATAGTCATCTATTGTTTCCATGGAAACATACCGATATTGTGCTATTTCCCAGATGCGATAGACTGCCCCATCCTATCACCTCGACGATCTAAATGTTAACAATATTATAAGGAATTCAAAGAGTTGCGTCAAACTCAGGGTATGAATTTTGAGGATTTACACTATATTATGGGCATGAAAGTATGAATATTCCGTCAAATAATGCATAAAATCAATTTCTGTACAAAAAGAGCCGACCCAGAATGGATCAGCTCTGTGCAGCTTTTTTCACTTCTACATATAGAACGTGATGATCTTCCATCTCATGTGCCTTGAAAAGGAAAGAACCCTCTTCCAAGGTATCTCCTTCTTTCAAGTCATACTTTTGGGTAAGCATCCAGCCCCCGATTGTATCAACTTCTTCATCAGAGAGGTGTGTGCCCAATAAATCGTTGACTTGTTCGACCAGCACTTTGGCATCAAATAAATAATTGTGTTCGCCTGTTTTGCGAATCAACGGAATTTCATCGGCATCAAATTCGTCCCTGATTTCGCCAACGATTTCTTCAAGTATGTCTTCAACCGTTACCAAACCGGCCGTTCCGCCGTACTCATCGAGGAGGATGGCCATATGGCTCCGTTCTTTCTGCATTTTGACCAGAAGATCCTGGATGGGGATCATCTCAATGACGCTGATGATCGGCTTCGTGTATTTCGCAAGAGTCTCTTCTTCCTGGCACTGGTTATGCACGCAGTCTGTCAACAGTTCCTTCATATTGACGACACCGACAATGTTATCTTTATCCCCATCTGTAACGGGGTACCTTGTGTATTTTTCCACTTTTACGATTGAAAGGATTTCACTGAGGGTTGTATCTTTTTCAAATGAAATGATTTCGGTCCTCGGCACCATGATTTCCTTAGCTACACGATTGTCGAATTCAAAGATCTTGTTGACATATCGATACTCAGATTGGTTAATTTCCCCGCTTTTGTAGCTTTCAGAAAGGATGATTCTGAGCTCTTCCTCTGAATGGGCCATATCATGCTCAGAAGCGGGTTCGAGGCCGAATAATCCAGCCGTGAACCGTGCGGAGCTATTCAATGTCCAAATGAATGGATACATGATTCGATAAAACCAGATTAACGGTGTTGCAATGAGCAGCGTCAATTGTTCCGCCTTTTGGATGGCAAAAGTCTTCGGAGCCAGCTCCCCAAGGACGACATGGAGAAAAGTGATGACGCTGAACGAAATAATAAAGGAAAGAATATGGCTGACCGACCCGGGAACGTGCAGCGTATGGAACAGCGGATTGATTAATTCCTGCACAGTCGGTTCCCCAAGCCAACCAAGTCCTAAAGCTGTAATAGTGATTCCCAGCTGGCATGCGGATAAGTAGCTGTCTAAATTTGTGACTAATTCTTTGGCAGCTTCCGCTTTAGGGTTCCCTTCCGCAACGAGCTGATCAATGCGGGAAGAACGTACTTTAACAATTGCGAATTCCGATGAAACGAAGAATGCCGTCAAACCGATAAGAATGATCAATAAACCAATATTTATGATTATCAATGATGCGCCGCCGAAATGAAGCGGCGTACACCTCCTAATGCTGCAGATTACTTTCCGTTCTTCTGTTCATTATATATCATTACTTTACCCTTTTCACTTCAGACGATACCAGCACGTGGGACAAAAGGATAAATTTCCTGTCCTGATCAATTTAGTAATGTAAATGTAATATGAATATGGAAAATATCATTATGGGTTGGGAGAGAATTTTGGTAGAATATAAGGAGTGATTTAGAACTAATTGAAGCATAATTTCTCTTGAGAAATGATGATTCGGAGGGCAAGTATTTGAAACATTCACAGGATGTGCGGAATCTCATCTATGTTCATGTAAACCATTCAGATCAATATGTCGTATCACATGGGCTTCAATTCAAAGAGTTCATGTCAGGTGTCCCCAAACTGCCGGGGAAGCTTTTATTGCTGCAACATCGTTTTGAAGATGGTGAATTTAACCGCCATACGCTTTTAGAATATGTCGGGGATGAAGAAATCGATAAGCTCTTAAAGGAAGAAGTGCATCAATATGGCGGGTTCTGCTGGCTGGATTTTGAGGACGAAGAATCCCTTGATCAGCTTGAAGGGCAGGAAATCGCTGAATTATTATATTTAAGCCATTCAAAAAGCCACCTCAGACTGCCTTTCTACCGGAAATTGAATAATCAATTTGCGTATCTGGCGCAGGATGACGGCTGGTTCAATAAAACGTATTATCGTTCAATGGATGACTTTTACGGAGTACTTGGCACCGCTCTATCCCATAAACTCAGCAGCTTTAAAGGTGAAAAATCATTTCTTGGACTGAAAAAGCGAAAAGATTACCCTGTGATGCCGAAAGAAATTCTTTATCCATTTATAGAAGATATGAAAGAAGGACTCTTATTTTCGATCGAAAAGGCAGAACAGAGCAGGACGAAAATCGAGATTCCCATTTGGGTCATCGGCGATTTCGTCAATATGGATGAGATGTACGAAGAATACCAAAATATAACGGCTAATCCCCTTGATGGGAAGATAGTCTTTGACCGGAAAACCAAGGAATGGAAGGTTTTCGTAAAATAAAGGAATCCGCCGAGGTGATTGGCGGATTTTTTCTATTTGGTGAGGAAATTGGCGGGTGATGGGGTCAAATTAGTGCGAATGTTCTTCGGAATAGGCTTATGGATGTGGCAATTGGATCAGATGGTGTCCGGTAGAGTGACTAAACGTCGAAAAAGCAAGGATTCCAAGGGTAAATAGCCGTTTCCTGAGGCTCTAATGCGCCAGAATCAGTCGGCTATGCACCGATTTCTCTGGTTCTATGCGCGAAAATCCCTCGACTATGCGCCGGCCGGTAGGGGCTATGCGCCAAACTCACACTCCTATGCGCCACTGGTACTTTTTGGACTAAATAAACTTATAGAAATCTGCACATATCAATGAATTCCAGTGGTTCTTACATAAATCGACAAAACCCGGGGCGTAACAGTCACCTTCCTGTACGCACTTAGGCAAGAAGCCTCATTTTTTATTCTAGATTGAATAATCAGACTATTATCCGCGGCTATTTCATAGTAAAATGGCTTAGGGGATTTGTGAAAAAACATGTTGGGGGAAAGAGATGCTGATTAAGCATATTGTTTGTGAAGTAGCAGAAGGGAAAAGGGAATTATTTTCTGATGCGCAAGGTCAATGGCTCAAAGTTAAAAATACACCAGGCCTGTTGTGGCAATTAGGCGGCTGGGATGCAGAGTTTAACGCGCATATTTGGGGGATTTGGAGCTGCGAGGTTCTTTACGAGCAGTTTATGAAATTCAACCACGATTGGATTTATAATACGAATAAGCAAAAGGAAATCCATGATTCGATCGCCATTACCTTTTCAAAAGTAAAGGAAGTGGAGCACATGGAAACCTTTTTATCGTTGATAGAAGACGGGATGACATTTGAATGGATGGAATTTCCGGATTCCTGCCGTTTTACTGCCGCAAAGGAAGGAACAGTAGGCAGCTATTCATTTGTAGAAAAATGGCTAGTCCGGGGAAACCAGCAATAAACTTCAAATTAATATAATAAACTGGCTCAAAAGCAAGATGTTGACTAAGTCAGTTTTTTATTTGCCATTTTGATTCCAAAATGGTTTTAGTTGCAGCGTGCAATGGGTATAGGTACAGGAAAAATAAAGACAGCTATATTTATTATTTTGGTATAATAAATGCAGGCGACAATATAAGAAACGTTTTTCAGGTGGAATAGGTTCTTTTTTTCTTCCTTTACATATCCATATATAAGCAGCTGGGTGCGATATGGTTAAGTTATTTTTTTATTACAAGCCTTTAATCCTTCTTTTTCTTTTGAAGGAAAGTGTTAAAATAGAGACATCTCAAATGCCATTTGGAGGTCAACATGAAGACGAAATTAAATTTATTATACGGCGGGAAATCCGCAGAACATAAAGTATCTTTGCAAACAGCTAAAGCGGTTATCGGTGCTTTAGATCCCGAAAAATATGATATTCAGCCGATCTTTATCACAACGGAAGGCCGCTGGGTCAAAGGCCCACTGTTATCTGGTCCGGTAGAAACCGTGAAAGAACTTGAATATAACAATGGCGAAAACATTGCACCTACTGCCTTGGCAGACGCCAGTGCACAAGTGGAAAAAGGAAACACTGAAGTGGTCTTTCCGCTCCTTCATGGTCCAAATGGAGAGGACGGTACAGTTCAAGGCATGCTGGAGCTGCTCAACCTTCCTTACGTTGGGAATGGAGTGCTTGCATCCGCTGCCGGCATGGATAAAGTCATCATGAAAAATCTATTTGCCCAAGCAGGATTGGCGCAAGTCGATTATGTCTGGTTCATCCGCCAATCTTGGAAGGATGACCCTGAAGCTGCCTACAAAGAAGTAGAAGAGAGATTGGGGTATCCTTGCTTTGTCAAACCGGCAAACCTCGGCTCGAGTGTAGGTATCAGCAAATGTACGAATAGAGAAGAATTGAGCCAAGCGTTTGAAGAGGCTTTCCAATTCGACCGTAAAATCATCATTGAAGAAGGCGTTGTCGCAAGAGAAATCGAAATCGGCGTAATGGGGAACGATAAACCTGAATGTTCCGTTGCCGGTGAAATTGTTCCGAAAAAAGATTTCTATGATTACAAAGCGAAATACGAAGATGGTGAAACAGCACTGATCATCCCGGCTGAAATTTCCGATGAGGTCTACGCGGAGATGAAGGACATGGCAGTTAAATCCTATAAGGCATTGGATAATTCCGGTCTTGTGCGAGCGGATTTCTTTTTGACGAAGGATGGAAGAGTCCTGATCAATGAAGTGAACACCATGCCGGGCTTCACGCCATTCAGCATGTTCCCTCTTCTTTGGAAGCATACAGGTGTCGACTATCCGGCTCTTATTGAAAGATTGGTTCAATTGGCGATTGAACGCCATGAAGAAAAGCAAAACATCAAGCATACATTCTAATAGTGAAAATCCAATAGTGATTCATAGAAGGCTGACTAAGAATTGTTTTAGTTGGCCCTTCTTGTATCCTGATTGTTTATGAAAAAGGAGAATCGTCCAGATGATAAAACGTTCGATAAAACAGCTTTCGGAAATGTTTCAGTTTGATCAAAAGGTTCTTGATGCTTTCGGAGACACTGACATTCAAGGCGTCTGCATTGATACGAGAAAGCTGCAAAAAGGCAATTTGTTCATTCCGTTTAAAGGAGAAAAAATCGACGGGCATACATTGGTCAAGGATGCCTTTGAAAAAGGGGCTGCGGCAGCATTGTGGGAAAAAGATGTCCCCAACCCTCCTCAGGATGTCCCTATATTGCTGGTGGAAAGCTCAATGGAAGCCGTACAGGAACTTTCCAAGTCGTATCGGAATCAACTAGACTTGAAAGTCGTCGGCGTCACCGGCAGCAACGGGAAAACGACAACGAAGGACATGATTGCTGCTGTATTGGGCACTGGATTTAAAGTGCAGAAGACAGAAGGGAACTACAATAACCACCTCGGCCTTCCATTGACCCTGCTGTCCATTGAGGAAGATACAAAGGCGGTCGTCCTCGAAATGGGAATGAGCGCAAGAGGAGAAATCGAGTTCCTGACAAAATTAGCCCGTCCAGACATCGCTGTTATCACTAATATTGGAGAATCCCACTTGCAGGATCTCGGTTCGAGGGAAGGAATTGCTGAAGCCAAGCTTGAAATTGCCCTTGGTCTTGGGGAAGAAGGGACACTCGTTTATTTCGGCGACGAGCCGTTGCTGCAGGAAAGGCTGCAGGGCAGTCTGCCTTATAAATTGCAGTCGTTTGGACAAAGTGAAAATAATGACGTTTACCCTGTCCAGGTAGATTCGACAGCGGATGGAAACCATTTTCGAGTAAACATCAATCCTGATATCGAATTCTTCGTTCCGGTAATGGGGATACACAATGTAATGAATGCCATTTCAGCGGTTATCGTCGGCAGCAAGCTTGGCCTTGATTTGGAGAAAATCAAAACCGGGTTGGCCGGCCTCAAACTGACTGCCATGAGAATGGAGAAAGTGGCTGGAATCAATGGATCTGTCATTATTAATGATGCTTATAATGCCAGTCCGACTTCTATGCGTGCAGCAATCAATCTTGCAGAAGAACAGACAGGATTGGGCAAAAAATATTTAGTCCTTGGGGATATGCTCGAACTTGGCGATAAAGAGAAGGAATTCCATCTTCAAACCGGACGGGAAATCGATCCTGAGAAAATCACTGAAGTATTCACTTATGGCGAGCGCGGGCTGTGGATTGCGGAAGGGGCGAGGGAAAGATTTGGCGAGAAGCGGGTCCACGCCTCACTGGATAAAGAGCCGTTGATCGAGGAACTTAAGAGTAAAGTGCAAGAAAAGGATTTTATCCTCGTAAAGGCATCAAGAGGGATGAAGCTGGAAGATATCGTCCATGCTTTAGAATCAAAATAGAAGTTGGTGGAATATGATGAAAGGATGTCTATTAATACACGGTTTTACCGGCTCCCCATTTGAAGTGCAGCCTTTAGCCGACTATCTGGCAGAGCATACCGAGTGGAAAGTGGCGGTTCCGACTCTTCCCGGACATGGGGAAGAGCTGGAGCTTAAGGGCATCCTTCATCATGAATGGATTGAGTGTGCGGAAGAAGCGTTAAAAGATCTGTTGGATGAGTGCGAAGAGGTCTACCTTGTCGGATTCTCGATGGGCGGATTGATTGCAGGCTATCTTGCAGCAAGGTACCCTGTGTCCCGCCTGGTGCTGCTGAGTGCCGCTGCGTACTATATCAACTTTGAACAACTATTGAAGGATATAAAAGAAATCATAAATGACTCGTTAAATGGAAAGCTTAAAGAGAATGAGTTGTTTAACCGCTACAGAAAGAAAATAATTTCAACGCCAATTTCTTCCACAAGAGAATTTAAGAAAATCGTCAAGCTTTCCAAGTCAGTGCTGGGTGAAATCGATATTCCCACGTTTATCGCTCAAGGGGAAGAAGATGGAATTGTTCCCATTAAAAGCGCTTATTATTTATATGATAAAATCGGGAGCAGCCGAAAGATCCTAAGGCTGGAGCCTGGCGCCAAGCATTTGATCTGCCATTGCGATGGGCAGATGGAATTATTTGACGAAATATTTTGTTTTTTGAAGGAAAAAAATAAAGGCAGGTCCTTACGTTGAAATCCATCTTTATTAGTGGTAACATTACAGAAACATCATTAATACCCAAAAAAACAACTCTTCAACCGAAGAGTGTCTTTTTTTGTTTATAAAAAACGAAAAGTGACTATAAAATAAAGTAGCCGCTTTTAAAGAAGAATAAAGGAGAATGAATAGCATTGACGAAGTTTTCAGAATTAGGTTTAAGCCCAACAACGTTGAAGTCAGTTAAACGGATGGGTTTTGAAGAAGCAACTCCAATTCAAGCCGGAACGATTCCTTTGAGTCTACAAGGAAAGGACATCATCGGCCAGGCACAGACAGGTACAGGGAAAACCGCTGCTTTTGGTATTCCACTGATCGAGAAGCTTGATCCAAAAAGCAATGACGTACAAGGGATCATTATTGCCCCTACCCGTGAATTAGCCATTCAGGTTTCTGAAGAATTATATAAAGTCGGCCAAGACAGCCGTGCACGTGTATTGGCTGTATATGGAGGAGCGGACATCCAGCGCCAAATCCGTGCCCTTAAGAAAAACCCTAACATTGTTGTAGGAACTCCAGGACGTATCCTTGACCATATCAAACGACGCACATTGCGTTTAGATAATGTTCACACATTGATTTTGGACGAAGCGGATGAAATGTTGAACATGGGCTTCAAAGAAGATATCGAGTCCATCCTTTCCAATGTACCGGCAGATCGCCAAACACTTCTATTCTCAGCTACAATGCCGGATCCAATCCGCCGCATCGCTGAGAAATTCATGAAGAATCCTGAGCTTGTAAAAGTAAAAGCAAAGGAAATGACAGTATCCAACATCGAGCAGTTCTATGTGAAAGTACCAGAAAGAGAAAAATTCGATGTATTATCCCGTTTGCTTGATACGCAATCCCCTGAGCTTGCGATTGTATTCGGCCGTACGAAGCGCCGTGTAGATGAACTTGCAAATGCTCTTTCCTTAAGAGGATATTTGGCAGAAGGGATCCACGGAGATCTAAGCCAAGCGAAGCGCCTGCTTGTTCTTAAAAAGTTCAAAGAAGGCAAAATCGATGTATTGGTTGCAACGGATGTTGCAGCTCGCGGTCTGGATATTTCAGGCGTCACACATGTCTACAACTTCGATATCCCGCAAGATCCGGAAAGCTATGTCCACCGTATCGGACGTACTGGACGCGCAGGTAAAGAAGGTGTGGCAATGACATTTGTCAGCCCTCGTGAAATGGGCTACTTGAAAGTAGTTGAACAGACTACTAAGAAGCGCATGACTCCAATGAAGCCGCCGACTTGGTCAGAAGCACTTGAAGGACTGCTAAAAGCGTCTTACGATCAATTAGCTGAAACCATCGAAGCAAATTCATTGCAGGATTATCAGGAAATGGGCGAAAAATTGCTTGAGAATTTCACTCCTGAGCAAATTGCTGCAGCTGCATTGAAAGTTCTTACAAAAGAGCCTGACAGTTCAGCAATCAAAATTACCGAAGAAGCTCCTCTTCCATCCAGAAGGGGTAGCGGAAGCGGAAGCAGAGACAACGGCCGCTCCCGCAGAAGAGGGAAGCCTCAAGGATCCGGTCAAGGACAGCGCAGCTACGGGCGCGACCAGCAGCGTTCTTCTGCTAGCAGACCGCCAAGAAAAAGACCTCAAAAAAATAACTAATCAGTCAAAAGCTGCTTCCTTGTGAAGCGGCTTTTATTTTCGTCTGATTTTGTTCATTGGGGTGGAAAATAGAAGGGACATGAGTGGAAATGATGGTGAATGTTCCTCGAAATAAGCATATAGATGTGGTGAAAGGTTCAGATGGTGTCCGTTAGAGTGACTAAATGACGAAAAAGCAAGGATTCCAAGGGAGATTAGCCTCTTCTGCAGGCTCTATGCGCCAGAAACCATCGGCTATGCGCCGCTGTTCTGGCTCTATGCGCGAAAAATCCTCTGCTATGCGCCGGCCGGTTGGGGCTATGCGCCAAACTCACCATCTTATGCGCCACTTGCACTTTTTCTACTAAATATACCTAATGCAAGCTAAGCATATTGATGGATCCAATTGAATTTTACAAAAATCGACAAAATCCGGGGCGTGACAGGCACTTTCTAGGCACTTTCTCAAGACACCTTCCCAGTCAAAAGCCGCTTCCATGTGAAGCATCCTTTATTTTTTTGTGAAACTTTCCTCCCGTAGATGCGTAAATAAGAGAGAATAGGTCTAGAAAGAAATGGGGGTATAGCGGATGAGGGAGCCGATGAATAAAATTTCTGATAAAGCCCTGAAAGTGTGGAGAATAACGGGGATGCTGCATTCATTGATTATTTTAGCGATATATTTTGGGGTCATCACGGTTGTTTCCATTTTTGACTGGCCGTCTTGGATTATCCTTTGCGGCGGTGTGGTCAGCATCCTTTATGTATACATATTTGTCTATCTTTTTCCGAATTTGAAATGGAAAAGATGGAGGTATGAGGTCCGTGAGAAAGAGATTGAACTTCAGAGCGGGATCGTTTTCAAAAAAAGAACACTAGTGCCGATGGTCCGGGTGCAGCATGTCGACACGGTGGAAGGGCCGTTGCTGAGAAGATATCATCTTGCGACAGTTACGGTTTCGACCGCTGCCACAACGCACCATATTCCAGCCCTTGATACGAGAGAAGCCGATGAATTGCGGTCATCCATATCGGCGTTGGCGAGGGTGGCGAAAGACGATGTCTGAATATAAACGCCTTCACCCGATTGCAGCAGTCTGGACAGTGCTGAAACAGCTGCGCGAAATGATTTTTCCCATTTTGGTCTTTTTATTTTTAGGCAGAGGGAAGGACTCGACATTTTGGGATTCATTTCCCTTCTTTGTTTCCGTTCTCTCCATCATCTTTATCCTGGTCTCAGGAATCATTAAGTGGAAGCGATTCACTTACAGAATCGAGGATGGCGAGTTAAGGATCGAGTACGGCCTTTTTGTTAAGAAAAAACGATATATCCCTTTGGAAAGAATTCAGAGTTTGGATTTTTCAGAAGGAATTCTTCATCGTCCGTTCGGTCTTGTTCGTGTTCAAATTGAAACAGCAGGCGGCAATGAGAAAAATCATGCAGAGGGTGAGCTGACAGCCATCAAAAAAGAAGAGGCTCTCTGGCTTGAGAAGACGATTCAAAAGGAAAAGCAGGGTACGGCCGATCATCCGGGAGATCAGGAAGAAATAAAAACGGAAGCTGTAGTTCATCACGTTTCAAATTCAGAGTTATTATTGATGGCTGTTACTTCCGGCGGTGTCGGGGTGGTGCTTTCGGCCATTGCTGCTTTTGTATTTCAATTTGAGGAAGTCATTCCTTATCAAAAAGTATTCAATCAGATGAACAAGGCCGTCCACAGCAGCGTTATATTGGTCGTTTTTGCTGTATTTTTCGGCCTCCTGTTGGCGTGGCTGTTTTCCATCGTGGTGACCATGCTGAAATACAGCCGATTTACAATTCGAAAAACGGCTGATGATTTGATCATCACAAGGGGCTTGCTTGAGAAGAAGCAGCTTACGATCCCGTTGAAAAGGATACAGGCTATCCGGATTGTTGAAAATATAGCAAGGCAGCCATTCGGGTTTGCCACTGTCTATATAGATAGTGCGGGAGGATCTGTCAAAGAGGCGGATAGTGCGTCTGTGATGGTCTTGCCGATCATCAAAAAGAAGAAGATCCCCATGCTGGCTGAACAATTCTTTCCGGACTACCAAATGGAAGCGGGTTTGACTAAGCTGCCAAACCGTGCATTGGGGAGCTATATCGTGCGGGAGTCTGTTCGTGTCCTGATTCCTGCAGCGGTTGTCTCAATTGTGTTTTGGCCGTGGGGTTCTCTCGCATTGATTGTGCTGGCAGCGGCTGCATTAATAGGTGTGTGGAAATATAAATCGGCAGGGTGGAATATAGCGGGGGATCAATTAGTCCTTTGCTGCCGGGCTGTGACAAAGACAACGATTTATATGAAAAAGGCGAGAATACAATCCCTCGAGATGACACAAAGCTGGTTTCAGAAAAGAAAGAACCTTGCCAGCCTTTCAGCAGCCGTTAAGTCTGGGGAAATGGGAAGGAAAGCTGTGGTTAGATATGCAGATGCAGTTCAAATAGAGAAAATGTATGAATGGTTCTTACCTGAAGAAGAACGGGCTTAAACTAAAAAACTGCCTTCGAATAAAATTCGCGGCAGTTTTTTGCTTTTAGGATTCAAGCTTTCCACGCAGCAGTATGCCGGCAGCTACTCCGGTAAACAAGCCTGCCAAATGAGCGGTGATATTGACGCCTGGCTGGATGAAAGACATGAAAAGAGAGATGATCAGGACGGGCAGAATCACCTGCGCCGATCTGGATGTTGGGTTTTTCCCGAACAGGGCCGCTGCTAAATAAAAGCCAAAGAGACCGAAGATGGCACCGCTTGAACCTGTATGAACATAAGTGAGGGGCAGCAGGAGAAAAGCAAAAAGGTTTCCGGTAATGCCGCACAGTAAATAAAAACAAAAGAAGCCGATTTTCCCCAGCTTTTTTTCCAGCGGTGGACCGAATATCAAAAGGGCAATCGTATTGAAGATGAAATGAGAAAAATTCACATGCACGAATAAAGGGGTAACGAAACGCCAAAGTTCTCCTTGCTTGATATAGATATTGGCCCCGATCAGCTTTTCGAATATCCAATCGTTAGGAAGGTAAGGCAAAGCGGCTATCCCGAATAATACGGTATGAATGGCGGCGATGCATGTAATAATAGGATATAATTTGATATAATCATTGAAATTTTCATTTCTGACAAACATGTTAGCCACACCTCAATTAGTGTAATGATTCTTTCTTGTACAAGTTCTGCTTGTCATATATATGCTCAGAAATCACGGGATAGAAGGAAGGTTTTTTTATGATTAAAGGTATCGGGATGGATATTGTGGAGCTTGAGAGGATCAGGCATCTCGAAGAAAAACAGCCTCGTTTCGCCGGCCGGGTCCTTTCGGAAAATGAGATCCTGAATTATCACCGCCTCAATGGACAAAGAAGGACGGAATATCTTGCAGGGCGGTTTGCTGCCAAGGAAGCTTTTTCGAAAGCGTGGGGAAGCGGGATTGGAAAGGATCTTTCATTTCAGGATATGGAAACGGCCTATGATGAAAAAGGAAAGCCGGTATTCATCAAGCCGATGGAGAAAGGAGTGCACTTATCTATAACCCACAGCAGGGAATATGCAGCGGCACAAGTCATAATAGAAGAAACGGACTGAATGAAAAGTTTTTCCTGCTTGTCTTTTTATCCCAAGCATAATCAAAAAGGTTGTCTCATATATTCATAGTGCATATAGGAGAGACAAGGGTGCTGAATCATCCCCCATCCGTCCATTTCCAATCCAACAGGACGGAACCACAAAGCAAGGGATGGAACGGAATGGATGTTCAGCCTCCTCAATCCCTCTCCTTTACGTTCAAATGAGACAAAAGGGGCTGAAAAGATGAAAAGGAAGATTTGGGTGCTCATAGTTGCCATTTCAGCAATCCTGGCACTATCTGCTTGCGGTGCAAAAACGCAGGAAGATGTTACAAAAGATTTGACGGAGAAGCTGGGGGATATCAAAGGGTATAAAGCACATGCGAAGATGACCCTTAAAATGGGGAATGAGCCGCAGACTTATCAGATCGATGTTTGGCATAATCAACCGGACTACTACAGAGTGAATTTGAAAAATGCCCAGCGGGATCAAAGCCAAATGATCCTCAGGAATAAAGAAGGTGTCTATGTGCTGACGCCTGCTCTGAACAAAAGCTTTAAATTCCAGAGCGAATGGCCGGAAAACAGCAGCCAAGCGTATTTATATGAATCGCTTGTAAAGGATATCCTCGAAGATAAAAACGCGAAGTTTTCAGCTACAAAGGACTATTATGTATTTGAAACAAAAACGCGCTACCAAAACAGCAAAATGCTTCCGACACAGGAAATCAAACTTAGCAAACGCAGCTTGGCTCCAGTCAGTGTAAAAGTGATGGATACAGATCACAATGCGCTTGTCACAGTTGAATTTTCCAAAGTGGACTTCAACGCAAGCTTCGATAAAGATGCTTTCGATACGAACAAAAATATGACAGGTGCCCAGCTTGAAGTTCCGGTGGATGCTTCAGCCTCCGCGAAGGAATTCAAAGTTCAGTATCCAACAGCCGATGTCGGCGCAAGCCTCATCGATGAAAAGGATATTGCAACTGATTCCGGCAAACGTATTGTCCTGACATATGGCGGAGATAAGTCCTTCACATTGGTTCAGGAAAAAGCAGAGGTAATGCCGACAGCGATGGTTTCCACGCAGGCGCCAGGTAAGATCGTCGATTTGGGCTTTACAGTCGGTGCTATGACGGATACTTCTATCTCCTGGACATACGATGGAGTTGACTACATGCTTGCGTCCAAAGATTTGTCTTCGGATGAAATGGTGATGGTGGCACGCTCTGTCCAAGGAGACATCGTAAAATAATCTGAAATGCATTACGTATTCTTACTAGAACAGGCCGTGAAAGTGTCGGCCTGTTTTTTTCGACAAAAACTGGCGTTTACGCTTTTATTTCTTTTGCTAGTAATTAATACATTTGACAAGGACGGTTCTTAGTTGAAATAATCAAATGTAGCAGATGAGGCAAAGGTTAAAGGACGTGAACATTTTGAACGCTAATACTCAATTTTTCCGTGACACATGGGCTGAAATCAACTTGGACAATCTTTATAAAAATGTAAGTGCTGTCAGAGGGCTCCTTCCAGAAGGTGTCGGTATTTTCGCAGTTGTAAAGGCAAACGCCTATGGCCACGGGGATTTCCAGGTTTCAGAAACGGCTCTCGAGGCGGGTGCTCATGGATTGGCCGTTGCCTTTTTAGATGAGGCGCTTTCGCTTAGAAAAAGGGGGATAACAGCTCCGATTTTAGTATTGGGCGCGAGCAGGGCTGAAGATGCTGCATTAGCTGCAGAGCATGATATTTCCTTAACCGTGTTCCAAAGAGAGTGGCTGGAAGAAGCGGTGGGATTTTTGCCGTCTGAAAAAAATGTCAGCCTCCATATCAAGTGCGATACGGGGGTGAACAGGCTCGGTGTGAGGACGATTGAAGAATTGAAAGAACTGGAGCGGATCATGGACTCATCACCACAGCTGGTTTTTGAAGGGGTCTTCACCCACTTTGCCACAGCGGATGAATTAGATGAATCCCTCTATCAGAAACAGTTTGCAGCATTCAAGGAGATGGTGGCTTCCCTAAGGGAGAAACCCAAATATGTCCACGCTGCAAATAGTGCGGCATCCTTGAGGCATTCGCAGAGTAGCTTCAATGCCATCCGATTCGGCATTTCCATGTATGGGCTTTCCCCGTCGGAAGAAATGAAAGGGCTGCTTCCTTTTCCGTTGAAAGAAGTTTTCTCTTTGCATGCCAGGCTGGTTCATGTCAAAAAAATCAATCCTGGCGAGAGTGTAAGCTATGGAGCCACATATACCGCTGAAGGCGAGGAGTGGATCGGAACGCTTCCGATAGGGTACGCAGACGGCTGGATCCGGAGGCTTCAAGGACAGGAAGTATTAGTGGATGGCAAGCGCGCTCCCATTGTCGGAAGGATCTGCATGGATCAATGCATGATCAAGCTTCCGCATGAAATGCCTGTCGGGACCCTTGTGACCTTGATCGGCTGCCAGGGGGATGAAAGCATCTCGATTGATGAAATCGCAGAGAAGCTGGAGACCATCAACTATGAAGTGCCATGCATCATCTCCAATCGGGTGCCAAGGGTATTTATACACAATAATGAGCCGGAAAGCGTTGAAAATAAGCTGATTGAATAGAAAATATTCCTTTGCGGCATAAAAAATAGATAATTTAAATGCCATTCGCGGAAAAAATATGCATAATAGCTGGCAGGCATTGCCGATAATAGATAAAGATTGCTGAATGCTCTTTTCTTTGCGGTTGTTTGATGGTATGATTGTAATGGTAGTGAATGAAACGGTGTGTAGTGATGGTGGAGGTGTCGATTGTGTCTGAATCCAGCGCAACAACAGAAATATTAATACGTTTGCCGCAGCAGCTCTTAAGCGAATTGGATGGATTTGCAGAACAAGAGAATGTGAATCGGAATGAGTTTATTTATCGTGCTACGAAAATGTATCTTCGCGAACGTAAGAAACGCCAAATTCGAGAGTCAATGAGACGCGGCTATATGGAAATGGCTAAGATCAACTTAGCTATTGCTTCAGAAGCTATTCAAGCTGAGTACGAGGCAGAACATACAGTTGAACGTTTAGTAAGCGGAGGTTAAACCTTTGATTGTTAAACGTGGTGACGTGTATTTTGCAGACCTTTCCCCGGTAGTTGGATCTGAGCAAGGCGGTGTACGTCCAGTTTTAGTCATCCAAAATGATATAGGGAATCGGTTTAGTCCCACTGTAATTGTCGCTGCCATAACCGCACAAATTCAAAAAGCAAAACTGCCGACGCACGTCGAAATTGACGCAAAGCGCTATGGATTTGAACGTGACTCCGTTATATTGCTGGAGCAAATCCGGACAATAGATAAACAGCGCTTAACAGACAAGATCACTCATTTGGATGATGAAATGATGGAAAAAGTGGATGAAGCCCTGCAGATTAGTGTAGGACTTATTGAATTTTAAATTGAGAACGCTCCGAAAAAAGGGCGTTTTTTTATTTTTTTATCAGAAGTTTTCAATTGGGAATATTTCATGATAGTGATTATCTCCTAACTTCTGTATAGTAAGAGTAACGGGAAAATGTAAAATGTATTAAAAATTTGTCAGAATAGATTGTTTTTATATAAAATAAGGATTGATATCAAATAAATGCAAGAAGATAAGATAAAACATGCATTTGATTGAAGAATGAATCCAGCAAAAGAGAACATAGCAAACGCTGCGGTTTCGAAAAAGGGGATTCGATTCTGCCGCTTATATATTCCGCGTGATAAATAAGGAGGGCAACATGTATCATCAATTAGTAGATTATATCCATAACAACAAGGACACTTTATTGGAAAAGTGGATGGAGTCCATGAAAGACCAGGCGGACGAAAGGATTGTCAAAGTGGTTTCAGACCAGGTTTTTACCCGGACAAGCCGTGAATTCGTCGACTTGTTGAATTCCAATCTCGTGAACGACCAGGATTTCTCCACTAAATTAGAAGACTTTGCTGCAAAAGTCATCCGATTGGGCTGGCCGCTGACATTTGTTACAAAAGGAATGCAGGCATTTAGTAAAATTATCTTTGAAGGTATGCGTGAAGAAGGAGCCGTTCCGGATGAGCGTTTGATCGAATTCGGCGAAGTATTTGAAAAGTGGATGACCCCTTTATATAACGAAGTCATCAATGTCTACACAGAAACATGGGAGAAGACAGTGTCACTCCAAAAAATTGCCCTTCAGGAATTATCGGCGCCTCTTATCCCGGTCTTTGAGAAAATATCTGTCCTTCCTCTTGTGGGGACAATCGATACAGAACGGGCAAAATTGATCATGGAAAATCTATTGACTGGAACTGTAAAGCACCGCGCAGAGGTTGTCCTGATTGATATTACAGGGGTTCCGGTCGTTGATACTATGGTTGCCCATCATATCATCCAGGCAGCTGAGGCTGTAAGGCTTGTCGGAGCGAAATGCATGCTTGTAGGCATCCGTCCCGAGATTGCACAGACCATTGTGAACTTAGGAATCAACTTGAATCAGATCATTACAACGAGCACTCTCAGAAAAGGTATTGAGGCTGCACTTGAATATACGAATCGAAAAATCGTGGAACTGGAAGGATGATGAAAGTGAGAATCCCAATTTTAAAACTTCATGATTGTCTTTTAGTGTCGATCCAATGGGAGCTTGACGATCAAACGGCGCTTCAATTCCAGGAAGATTTATTAAATAAAATACATGAAACGAATGCAAAAGGTGTCGTCATCGATATTACATCGATCGACTTCATTGATTCGTTCATTGCAAAAGTACTCGGGGATGTCATTAATATGTCCACTCTAATGGGTGCAAAAGTAGTGATTACAGGAATCCAGCCGGCAGTTGCGATTACCCTCATTGAATTAGGAATTGGATTGGAAGAGGTCCTAACCGCATTGGATTTAGAAAAAGGCCTGGAGAAATTACAACAGGAACTGGGGGATTAACGGTATGGACGTTCAATCCTGCGTGAAAATTCTTAACGAATGGGACATCGTCGCAGCCCGCCAATTGGGTAGGAATGTAGCCAAGGAGCTCGGGTTTGGTACGGTGGACCAGGCGAGAATCACAACGGCTATTAGTGAACTTGCGCGAAATATTTATTTATATGCAGGACAAGGACAGGTCTGCATTGAAAAGTTATATGAGAATGGAAAAGCCGGCCTGAAGATTATCGCAGTAGATACAGGTCCTGGTATTACCGATATCCGAAAAGTCATGGAGGACGGCTTCTCGACATCAGGAGGTTTGGGTGCCGGACTTCCCGGGGTGAAAAGATTGATGGATGATTTCTCAATCGATTCAAATCCCGGTGAAGGGACGGATATAAGAGCAACCAAATGGCTCCGCTAGGGGGAGTAGTATGGATTTTAGAAATATAATGGAACTAAAATATAAAGAGATTCTCGAAAACTATTTAAAAGACCAAAATGAACAAGTGCTTTACCAAGGGCAAAAGTTCAGTAGAAAAACGATTGAACACAAGATTTCTCCTGAAGAAATCATCAGTCTTCACCGTTCGCTGATCATGGAGATGGAGCCGGACATGCCGGACTCCATCGTTCATTCTTTTGATGTCCTATTGGAAGTGATGATCGGCTATGGCCTTGCCTACAGGGAGCATCAAAGCCTCCGCAATCAGCAGCAGGAGCTTCGCGGGGAAATCGAAATAGCGGCCAATATGCAGCAGACGCTCCTCGGTACAAAGATCCCGACAGAGGAGTGCTTGGATATAGGCGCCATCAGTGTCGCGGCCAAAACTATGAGCGGCGACTATTATCATTTCGTTAAAGAAAAAAATCGAATCAGCGTTGCGATAGCCGACGTTATCGGGAAAGGGATCCCGGCTGCGCTTTGTATGTCCATGATCAAATATGCCATGGACAGCCTTCCGGAAAACCAATATAACCCGAGCAGCGTATTGGAGAATATCAACCGCGTAGTGGAGCAGAATGTCGATCCTACGATGTTCATCACGATGTTCCATGGGATGTATGACACGGATAAGCATACGTTCTACTATTCTTCTGCTGGTCACGAACCTGGATTCTATTACCATTCCAGCAAGAAGCAATTCAGCGATCTTTCTGCGAAGGGCCTTCTTCTCGGCATCGATAAGAAGACAAAATATCAGCAATACGAGAGATATGTGGAAATTGGGGATATGATCATCCTCCTCTCAGACGGTGTAACAGAATGCCGTACAGAGGAAGGGTTCCTGGAGCGGGAAGATTTGGTGGAATATATCCAAAAATATATCCATTTAAATTCGCAGGAAATTGTAAATAATGTATATAAAGACCTTGAAAAACTTCAGGATTTTCAATTAAGGGATGACTTTACACTAATCATTTTAAAAAGAAAATGCTGAAATTGGTTTGAGCAGTTTTTCTTGGGGTAAAAGTATTAGTGTTGAAAAGTAGATGGGGTGAATAATTTCATGAATATTAATGTTGAAGTTCAAGAAAACGAACAATTTGTCAAAAGTAAAATCGGTGGAGAAATCGATGCGTATACAGCCCCTCAAGTAAGGGAAGCTCTTTCTCCGTTTGCCGTCAAACCGAATATACATCTCACCATAGATCTAACAGACGTTTCATACATGGACAGTACAGGACTTGGCGTTTTTGTCGGATTGTTTAAAAGCATCCGTGCAAACGACGGCCAAATGGTACTGACAGGCCTTTCTGAACGCTTGAAGCGTTTATTCGATATCACCGGATTGGCCGATATTATGGAAATCAATTCCGAGGTAGAGGGTGGAGTATGATGATGGAGGATTTTGATTACATCGAGATGAAGGTTCCAGGAAAACCAGAATTTGTTGGGGTTATCCGGCTGACTATTTCCGGAATCGCCAGTCGAATGGGATTTTCCTATGACTCTATTGAGGATTTGAAAATCGCTGCAAGTGAAGCAATCACCAATGCCGTACAGCATGCCTATAAAGAAGATGAGGAAGGCGATGTCCTCATTGGATTCGGCATCTATGCCAATCGTTTGGAAATCATGGTCTCCGATCATGGTACAAGCTTTGATTTCCAAAAAACACGCGAGGAAATCGGACCTTATCACGAAAGTCTCGAAGTTGAGTTTTTACGTGAGGGAGGTTTAGGTTTATACCTCATCGAAAGCCTTATGGATGAAGTGAAAATCCACCATAAGGAAGGGGTTACAGTCTTAATGACTAAGTACCTTGAAGGAGAGCAGGTGGATAGGGATGTCGAATCTATCTCAACCTAATCATTTTCAAACCCGCGACCAAGTGAATGGCTGGATTAAAGCATTCCAGGAAAACGGTGATCAAGAGGCCCAAGATCGTCTGGTCGTCCACTATCAGAGACTGGTCGAATCCATTGCCCGAAAGTATTCCAAAGGGAAGTCATACCATGAAGACATCTATCAAGTCGGCATGATCGGCTTGCTTGGTGCCATCAGGCGCTATGATGATTCTTTCGGTAAATCTTTTGAAGCTTTTGCCATCCCGACGATTGTGGGAGAAATCAAAAGGTTTCTAAGAGATAAAACATGGAGCGTCCACGTCCCTAGGAGGATTAAGGAGCTTGGACCGAAAATAAAAGCAACGCTTGAAGAATTGACCACAGAGCTTCAGCGATCTCCCCGCGTTATTGAAATCGCAGACCATCTGGGTATTTCCGAAGAGGAAGTATTGGAAGCGATGGAAATGGGTAAAAGCTATCAAGCTCTATCTGTGGATCATACAATCGAAGCGGACTCAGAAGGTAGTACAGTAACACTGCTCGATATTGTTGGGAATGTTGATGAGGGATATGAAAGAACCAACCAAAAGCTTGTACTGGAGAAGGTTCTTCATGTACTGAGTGACAGGGAGCGTTCAATCATTCAATATACGTTCCTTGATAACATGAGCCAGAAAGATGCCGGAGAGATGCTGGGTATTTCTCAAATGCACGTATCAAGGCTGCAGCGAAAAGCGATCAAGAAGCTTAAAGAGGCAATCCTTGAAGAAGATGCATTTTCAGAAAGGTCTTCCTTATGAACCATCTTTTGCAGAAGGAAGTGGAAGTCTTTTCGCATCAAACGTCAAAAGCAGGTAAAGCACAGTGCGGCGACAGCTATTACTTCACAGCTACAGATGAATATTTCCTTTGCGTGCTGGCGGATGGATTAGGCAGCGGAAAATACGCCAATGAAGCATCTTCAGCTGTAGCTCAAGTAGTAGAGGAGAATAAAGAGGAAGATGTAGAAACGCTCATGAAGCTCTGCAATCAGGTGCTGCTCAATAAACGCGGTGCTGCAGTTGCCGTTGTCAAAGCTTATTTCAAGACCAAGGATTTTGTTTATAGCTGCGTTGGAAACATCCGCTTCTATTTATACTCCCCTACCGGTAAATTAACCTACCCACTACCTGTCACAGGTTATTTATCTGGCAGGCCGCAACTATTCAGTACCCATCGATATCCCTTTGAAGAAGGTGCAAGATTTTTAATCCATTCAGATGGTTTAAGGATTTCAAGCACCAAAAGTCTGCTGAAAGATTCCTTTTCTTTAGAGTATATTGCTCAAGAATTGGAACGAAGCTATAGTAATGCAGAAGACGATTTAACGTTTATTGTAGGAAGCTTGCTCTGATAATGGAGTGAGCTTTTTTATATTTGTTCACCATTTTAATTACTCCAAAAAGGTGTGTTAAACTATAATCATGCTTACTGATAGGGGGATGTACATTGAATCAAGTGAAAACCCAGGAAGATCAATTGATCCTATCCATTTCGAAAGAGTTGGGATTTAAATCAAAGCAGGTACATAACGTAATCGACATGATTAATGAAGGAAATACCGTCCCATTCATTGCCCGCTACCGCAAAGAGATGACAGGTGCACTGGATGAGGTGCAAATCCGTGCCATCATAGATAAATGGACATTTATGCAGAATTTAAAAAAACGAAAAGAAGATGTCATTCGTTTGATTGAAGAACAAGGGAAGCTTACAGAGGAACTAAGAAAATCCATTGAATCTGCCGATAAACTCCAAGTGGTGGAGGATCTATACAGACCTTACAAACAAAAAAGAAGAACAAAAGCCACAGTGGCAAAAGAAAAAGGATTAGAGCCACTGGCGGAGTGGCTGTTGACATTTCCGTCAGCAGGCAGCCTTGAAGAAAAAGCGGCTTCATTTATTTCATCTGAAAAAGGTGTCGATTCTGCTGAAGCAGCAATTGAAGGGGCGAAGGATATCATCGCAGAAATCGTCTCCGATGATCCCGCTGCCCGACAGTGGATCCGCCGTGAAACATTCAAATCTGGAAAGCTCTCAACAGCTGTAAAAGATGAGGAGAAGGATGAAAAGAATGTTTATGAAATGTATTATGACTACTCAGAACCTCTTGCAAAAGTAGTCCCTCATCGGACGCTTGCCATCAATAGAGGGGAAAAAGAGGAGATTCTAAAGGTATCCGTTCAGCCGGATACTGAAAGAATACACGAATACCTGTTCAAAAAATTTATTCCTAATGAGAAATCCATTGCTTCTGAAGTGGTAAGGGATGCAGTCAATGATGGATATAAGCGATTGATACAGCCATCCATTGAGCGGGAAATCCGAAATGAACTGACTGAAAAAGCGGATGAACAGGCCATCCACATCTTCTCTGAAAACTTGAAGAACCTTCTGCTTCAGCCGCCTTTAAAAGGAAAGGTAGTGCTCGGGGTAGATCCGGCATATCGGACAGGCTGTAAACTTTCCGTGGTGGATGAAACAGGAAAGGTCCTTTATATCGGAGTCATCTATCCACATCCGCCGAAAGCGCAGCCGGAAAAATCAAAACAAGCCATCCTTTCCATCCTGGAAAAGTACTCCGTTGAACTAGTCGCAATCGGAAACGGAACAGCATCTCGGGAAACCGAGCAGTTCATCGTAGATACATTGAAAGAAGCAAAAAGAGATATTTCTTATATCATTGTCAATGAAGCTGGGGCAAGCGTCTATTCCGCTTCTGACTTGGCGAGGGAAGAGTTCCCTGACCTCCAGGTAGAAGAAAGAAGCGCGGTATCCATCGCAAGACGCCTGCAAGACCCGTTGGCTGAGCTGGTTAAGATCGATCCAAAATCAGTAGGAGTGGGGCAGTATCAACATGATGTCTCACAAAAAAACCTGAATGATTCCTTAACGTTCGTGGTTGAAACAGTGGTTAACCAAGTTGGTGTGAATGTAAATACAGCTTCATCTTCCTTGCTTCAATATGTAGCAGGTTTAAACAAAACAGTTGCCAACAATATCGTAAAATTCCGCGATGAAAATGGAAAAATCAATAGCAGAGCCCAACTGAAAAAAATCCCTCGACTTGGAGCCAAAACGTATGAGCAAAGTATCGGGTTCTTAAGAATCATGGACGGAAAGCATCCGCTTGATAAAACATCGATTCACCCTGAAACATACGGGGATGTGGAAAAGCTCTTAAAGAAACTCGGTGTGGGATTGAATGAACTGGGCTCAGATAAATTAAGTGCATCCCTTGAAAAGTTCACGATTCAAGAATTAGCGGCAGAACTAGAGATCGGTGAATTAACGCTAAAGGACATCCTGGATTCGTTAAGAAGACCTGGCCGTGATCCGCGCGACGTATTGCCGAAGCCAATCCTGAAAAAAGACGTCCTTAAATTAGAAGACCTCACTGAGGGAATGGAACTGCAAGGAACTGTCCGCAACGTGGTCGATTTCGGCGCATTCGTCGATATCGGCGTAAAGCAGGATGGGTTGGTTCATATCTCCAAATTAAGCAACCGCTTCGTCAAGCATCCTTTAGATGTGGTGGCTGTCGGAGATGTCGTCACAGTTTGGGTCGATTCAGTCGACATGAAAAAAGGACGAGTAGCCTTGACCATGCTTCCTTCTAAATAAACGAAAAAACACTGTTCATTAGGAGCAGTGTTTTTTTCTATAGAAATACCAGCACTGGTTGAGAAGTTTGATCTGATATCTGTTTTTCTCGAGAAAAGCTTTTTGCATTTGTTTTTGCAGCCAAGTCGGCATGCAGAATACCTCCTTGCCATGATAGTTGCTAATCATTGTATGCTATAATAGGTTGTCATGTTTACAGAATACCTGCACCTTAAATCATAGAGAGAAGAAGTGAATGGGGGGACTGCAGATGAACGATGAGAAGCTTCAGCAATTGACTGAAACCATTTCAGAAAATGTCTTCGGAAAGACTTTCAACCATAAAGCTCTTTTTAATAAAAGGCTGCGGACCACTGGCGGAAGGTATATGCTGCGTTCTCACAATATTGAAATTAACCCCGCTTATTATGAAGAACACGGGATGGATGAGTTGATCGGCATTATCAAACATGAGCTGTGCCATTATCATCTGCATATTGAGGGGAAAGGGCATCAGCACAGAGATGAAGATTTCCGCAAATTGCTGAAAGAAACAGGATCTCCTAGACATTGCACCCCGTTGAAAAGCAGGGTGATGCAGCGTAAACAAGCGATGCATTTATATGAGTGTTCGGGCTGCGGGCAAAAATACAACCGGAAAAGACGGGTGAACGTACAAAGGTATGTGTGCGGGAAATGTGCAGGGAAACTCGTTAAGAAAGGATAGAGGAAAACAGCTCTTATCGAAGTTTTAAATGAATTTTATTGATGTTTTAACGGCCTGTTTTCCTTCTATATTTTTTCTTGGAAATCGTCTTGACAGTATAGGTGTCCCTAAGTATAATTTAAAGAGTCGTATTAAACATACTTTTTATTCCGCAGTAGCTCAGTGGTAGAGCTATCGGCTGTTAACCGATCGGTCGCAGGTTCGAGTCCTGCCTGCGGAGCCATTTTTATGTTTGGGGAAGTACTCAAGAGGCTGAAGAGGCGCCCCTGCTAAGGGTGTAGGTCGCGTAAGCGGCGCGAGGGTTCAAATCCCTCCTTCTCCGCCATACATATCGGCCCGTTGGTCAAGCGGTTAAGACACCGCCCTTTCACGGCGGTAACACGGGTTCGAATCCCGTACGGGTCACCATTTATTTTACTTGCGCTTTATAATGAAAGTTATTTTGCTGGCGTAAATTAAGGATATTTATTTTGCTAAAGCAAAAAAATTCGGTCTGGTAGTTCAGTTGGTTAGAATGCCTGCCTGTCACGCAGGAGGTCGCGGGTTCGAGTCCCGTCCAGACCGCCATTTCTTTCTTAAAAAAACTTGAAACATTTTGTTGACAGTCTTCAAGAAATGGTGATATACTAAAAACCTCGTCTTAAGGCGAGAATAAAAACACGATGGGCTATAGCCAAGCGGTAAGGCATCGCACTTTGACTGCGACATGCGTTGGTTCGAATCCAGCTAGCCCAGCCAAGAGAGCCATTAGCTCAGTTGGTAGAGCATCTGACTTTTAATCAGAGGGTCGAAGGTTCGAGTCCTTCATGGCTCACCATAAGATTTTTGTGAAAAGCAAAAACTCTTTCATAATTATGCGGGTGTGGCGGAATTGGCAGACGCACCAGACTTAGGATCTGGCGCCGCAAGGCGTGGGGGTTCAAGTCCCTTCACCCGCACCATTTCTTTTCAAAAAGATTCTTGACTTTTTGAAAGCCATCAGGTTATAATAGATCCTGTCGCTAAAATGCGGTCGTGGCGGAATGGCAGACGCGCTAGGTTGAGGGCCTAGTGGGGGCAACCCCGTGGAGGTTCAAGTCCTCTCGGCCGCACCAAACACATCATGCGCCCGTAGCTCAATTGGATAGAGCGTCTGACTACGGATCAGAAGGTTATGGGTTCGACTCCTATCGGGCGCGCCATAAATTTTTTAAACAAGCGAGCGAGTTACACCGAGTGTACATAGAAAACACTATGATGTAAACGAGCAGAGCAAATTCATAGTAAATCTATCATTATCCGGGAAGTAGCTCAGCTTGGTAGAGCACTTGGTTTGGGACCAAGGGGTCGCAGGTTCGAATCCTGTCTTCCCGACCATGATTTCTTTCAATATTATATGCGGGTGTAGTTTAGTGGTAAAACCTCAGCCTTCCAAGCTGATGATGAGGGTTCGATTCCCTTCACCCGCTCCAAACTTGATCTTTGAAAACTGAACAAAACAAAACGTCAACGTTAATCTATTTTTTAAAAATCGAGCTAATCAAGCTTGAAACTTTGTGGCTTTGAGCCAACAATTTTTCGGAGAGTTTGATCCTGGCTCAGGACGAACGCTGGCGGCGTGCCTAATACATGCAAGTCGAGCGGATTGA